>JAGLEK010000421.1 GCA_023145125.1 Bacteroidales bacterium
TCATTAATACGTTAAGTTATCTGAAGGAGGGGAAGCTGATCCTTTATCCTACGGATACGATATGGGGTGTTGGTTGCGATGCAACAAATTACCGGGCAGTTGATCGTATCTATCGCCTCAAACAGAGGGTCGAGACCAAAAGCATGATAATTTTGCTTGATGATGCTGCCAAATTGCCACTGTATGTTAAAGATATTCCGGAAATTGCCATGGATCTGGTGAACAGTGTCGAAAGCCCTTTAACTGTGATCTACTGTGGAGCCACAGGCCTGGCCAAAAATGTGATTGCATCAGATGGCAGTATCGCCATAAGGATCACGAAAGATGAGTTTTGCAAGGAACTGATCCAACAGTTTGGTAAGCCTATCATTTCTACTTCGGCAAATGTATCGGGGACGATCGACCCGATCACCTTCTCCCAGATCCCCGATGTGATCAAAAACGGCGTTGATTACATTGTCGACCATCATCGCGACAGGATCGTGAAGGTAAGGGCTTCACGCATTATCAAGATGGATCCCGGCGGAGAATTTACAATAATCAGGAAATAGCTATGTTCAAAGCTGCAATCATACAATTTGAGCCTGCCCTGGGCGATGTTGATAAAAATATCCGCATCATCAGCCAGAAACTGACGGAAACCAAAGATTCCAAACTGGTAGTATTGCCTGAACTGGCATCTACAGGCTATGACTTTACCGACAGCGAAATGGCCGGAAGCCTGGCAGAGGTGCCTGCAGAGAGTGCTTATGTAAAAATGCTCCATGATGTGGCTTTCGAAAACGATCAATATATTATCAGCGGTTTTAATGAGCAATGCGGCGAGGACCTCTATAATTCATCGTTGTTGATCGGCCCCGAAGGATTGATGGGCACTTATCGAAAGATGCACCTCTTCATGAATGAGAAAAAGTATTTTAAGCCGGGGGAAGGGGGATTAAACGTTTATGATATCGGCTTTTGTAAACTTGGAATGCAGATATGCTTCGATTACCTGTTCCCTGAACCATGGCGTATCCTCGCCCAAAAGGGGGCAGATCTCATCATACACCCATCCAACCTGCTAACGCAAAATGCCATGAAGGCTTTGCCGGGTATCGCCCTCATGAATAAAGTATATATAGTCACGGCAAACAGGATCGGTACTGAAGGAGAACTTGCCTTTAATGGTAATTCCATGATCCTCAGTCCTTCCGGCGATATTCTGACAAAAGCTTCATCCGACAGTATAGAGATCCTTAAACAGGATATTGACCCCACCCTGGCACATGACAAGATGATCACATCCATGAATCATGTTTTTGACGACAGAAGGCCTGAACAATACACAGGGGATAATTGTTAGCATTTTACATTAAAGTTATATTTTAAGAATAATTAATTGATCAGGGATGGAACTCCCTGATAAGCAATAAGTAATATGTACAGGAACAAGCGGCTGAAGATTAAGCGGGAGGATAAGGTTTACAATATTAAAACCACGGATAAAAAAGTGCTGGAGAACTGGTATTACTTGTTGACCCTTGGCAGACAGCTTGATAATAAGGCACCGAACTATCTTAAGCAGGCCCTGGGGTGGTCATACCATGCTCCTTATGCCGGGCATGATGGCATACAGCTCGCTATCGGCCAGGTATTTGACAAAGCAGAAGATCACTTTTTCCCTTATTACAGGGATATGCTTTCAAATATATCAGCCGGTTTAACGGCAGAAGAGATCATCCTGAACGGACTGTCGAAAAAAGACGATATAGCAAGCGGTGGCAGGCATATGTCGAACCACTTTGCCAAACCTGAATGGAATATTCATAATGTTTCCTCCTGTACCGGCAATCATACCCTGCATGCCGTTGGTGTTGCCAGGGCGATCAAATATTATGGAGGTAAGGGCGTGGCTATCAGTTCGCAGGGTGAGTCCTCGACATCAGAAGGATATGTTTATGAAGCCATTAATGGTGCCACCAACGAGAAACTTCCTGTGATATTTGTCTTCCAGGATAATGAATACGGTATTTCAGTGCCAAAGGCTGATCAGACAGCCAATCCCTATGCGGCAACAAATTTCGAGGGGTTTCAAAACCTGGAGATCATTTATTGCAACGGCAAGGATATATTCAACTCCATGAATGCCATGACCCTTGCGAAGAAATATGTTCAGGAGAAGGGACATCCGGTCATCGTCCATGCCAACTGTGTCAGGATGGGTTCACATTCCAATTCTGACCGCCATGAGCTTTACCGCGATGATGTGGAACTTTCGGAAGTCGTAGAACAGGACCCACTTAAGAGATACAGGGAGAGGTTGATCTACTCAGGCCGCTTTACTGAGGAAGAACTCGATGAGCTTGATAAAAATGCAAAAAAGGAGATCTCCGCTGCCCACAAAAAAGTTATTGCATCTCCTGACCCGGATCCTTCATCAATCTTCGACTTTGTTATTCCGGATCCCTACATTCCTGAAAAGTTTAAGGATGGCATCCCGGATGGCACCGGAAATACCATGCGTTATATAGATGCCCTTAACACTACATTAAAAGAGGAGTTCAGGCGGAACCCGGATACGTTTATCTGGGGGCAGGATGTGGCATACAAGGAAAAAGGCGGCATCTTCAATGTTACCAAGGGGCTGCAGCAGGAATTTGGAAAAACACGGGTTTTCAATGCGCCCA
>JAGLEK010000422.1 GCA_023145125.1 Bacteroidales bacterium
GTACTTGGAGTACTTGGAGTTGGGAGATAATTTAAAATTCCCTTTCAGTGTATACCGTGAAAGCCATTCCATTTACAGTTTTACGGCCATAAATTATAAACTGCCAGGTGCCGGCATGTGGAACAAAGTTGTTACCCATCAGAAAGTGCTGATTCATGGCATATACCTGCCCGTGAAAATATTGACGGGACTTGATATTCAGAGGGCTGGTCACGTAGATGGAATCCATAAACACATCATGTGAAGTGCAATAAGCATAAATTGATTCGGGTTCCCCCGCTATCTGGAACACAGCAAAGTCAGGACTGCTGTATTCATAGAAGTTGTTATCACTTTTTTTACATGATGGCAGTAAGCATATGAGTGATAAAAGAAAGAGTAATATGATAAAATGATGTTTTGTCACTTCTATTCAAAGGTATACATTTTAGTGTTTGCTCAGAGATCAATAAAAAATGAATAAAACCTACCACCAAGGCAGAAAGGCACTAAGAAACACCAAGAGTGCCAAGTTAAATAACCTTGGTGATCCTTGGAGTCTTGGTGTCTTTGTGGCTATTCAATATATTTATTAAATTAGCCTTCATCTAACAATACTGATATGAAAGCATTTATTGTTGCATTAATTCTTGGAATATGTTTTTCATCAACTGAAATTCTGTCTCAGGCGCTGACTATCTCTGATCCCTGGCTGGTGATCGAGGCTAAATCAGATGACCCGCTTTATACCACTTACACGGCCGGCATGGAGCGTTCAAGGCTCTATGGAGATAAGGGTTATAAGATGGATTATTGGTCGACAGAAAGGCCCCTGAGCTATTCCTCCGACAAATCAGGAAGCATGTATTGCATCTGGAAGGTCAACGAAGTTGTGGTCGATAAGATGCCTGAATACCATTCAAAACCTGTCGTTACAGCATCATTCCCTGATATGGCCCTGAGCCATTATCAGCCCTGGCCGGGCGTTGATGTGCAGGAATGCTTCATGGTATACTCCTCAAAGATAGCATTGGTTGATATGCATATTACCAATCATTCAGCGGAGCAGATGAACATTGAGATATATCCGGTCATTGAATTCGACAAGGATTCCCTTTGTGTGGATATGTTCAGTACGGAAGAAAATGCCCTGTTTGCCACACATTATGAAAGCACCAAAAGACTTACCAGTAACTTATACAGTGCCGGCGGGTATCCGAAACAATGGCGGGATATTTTTGCCGCTAATGTTCAACTATATTCATATGGAGCCTATGCAGGCCCTCCCGGAGATTTCTACAATATCATTAAGACTGATTTCTATGCCGATGACCGGAACGATAAACTGAATATGGCTGACAATGCTTGTGCCAGGTATATTGCCCTTCATGCAAAACTCAGCCTTGCCCCCGGAGAATCGACAAACATCCGCTACCTGAGGGGGATGCAGGCCCTTGATGAAAGTGATGATGACATACTCCATGAGATCAATGAAGCCAAAAACCTGGACCTGCAGCCTTATCTCGATCAGAATACAAGCATGTACAGGAGTGTACCACGCTTTGAGGAAATGAGCAGAGAGGAAAAGATCATGTATATCGGTGCCTTTAACCTTGCCAGGGGGTGCATGCTCCCTCCCAGCGGCGAAACTTCACATAACTACTATGTCTTTTCCCGCGAACCGCTATGGGGATGGGGACACGGACACCAGGTACTGCATGAATCACTGAGCATGCTGGCATATGTTTACCTCGATGCTGAGTCGGCACAGGGATCGCAGCGCGTATACATGGAGCAGCAAAGGGAGGATGGACTTATCGCATACCGTCACGGGCCCCGCGGGAGGGGAGAATATCCCCATTACAGTACACTTTATGGCGATACCATGGCTACTACCTCCGCACCCTTTTATAGCTGGATCAATTATGAAATATACCAGGTGAGCGGAGACCGGCTCTTCCTTGAAGATGCGTATTATTCCGGCAAGAGATATCTTGAGTGGCTGATAATAAATCGCGATGCGGACGGCGATGGGCTGTTGGAATGGGGCCCCTACGGTATTATCGAAAATGTACGCGACTGGTATAATGCCGTATTCCAGGTTTCGGCGGAAAGGTACCTTGATGTGGACAAAGAAGATATTTCCGACGAACTCGAATGCCTTGACCTGAACCTGATGGCAATCAATGAAATCAATTATTTAAGTAAGATGGCCAAAGAGCTTGGGTTTAAGTCAGATG
>JAGLEK010000423.1 GCA_023145125.1 Bacteroidales bacterium
AGGTCCCTTCTAACCTCCGGTGCAAGGATCATCAAGCCGATGATGTTTGGAAAGGCCATGCAGAGGATCATCATGTCGGAGAAATCGAGGACCGCAGTGATGTCAGAAGCTGCTCCGATAATAATACATCCAAGAAAGAAAAGCTGGAATGTTAAGTTGGTAACCTTTCTTGTTCCGAAGATCTTTTTCCCAAACCCGCCAACGAGATAATCAAATCCTTTCAGTCCGTAATACGACCATGAGATCAGTGTTGAGAATGCAAAGAGTGTGACAGCCACAAGCAACAGATATTTAAACCATGGAAATACTGAACTGAATGCTTCGGAGGTCAGTTGAACTCCTAAAAGCCCGCTGTCGTCATTCCAGTATCCGCTGAAAATAATTACCAGGGCGGTCATTGTGCAGATGATGACTGTATCCACGAATGGCTCAAGCAAAGCCACGATACCCTCACTTACCGGTTCATTTGTTTTTGCTGCAGAGTGCGCAATCGATGCACTCCCGATACCCGCTTCATTTGAGAAGGCACCCCTCTGGAAACCATAGATCAAAACGCCGACAAAACCGCCTTTTAATGCTTCCGGAGAGAAAGCCCCGTCAAAGATCAATTGAAATGCCATCCCTGTATAGGATATATTCATGCCTATGATCACCATGGCTGTGGCTATATATAGCAAGGCCATTATAGGAACTATTTTGGAAGTAACATTTGCAATGCTTTTAATACCTCCGATAATAACCACTCCTGCCAGGATTGCCATCCCCACACCGTACCATGCGCCATTGTTTACCATGAAAGGGAAGATAATCTCGAATTGCTTGAAAGCCTGGTTTGCCTGGAACATATTTCCTCCGCCGATAGCCCCGCCAATGATCATAACAGCAAATAAGAATGCAAGTACAATACCCAGGAAACCAAGTCCTTTTTTCTTAAGCCCGTATTTCAGGTAATACATGGCACCGCCTGAAACCTCGCCCAATGCATTGAACTTCCTGTATTTAACTCCAAGTGTGCATTCGACGAATTTTGATGACATCCCGATAAACCCGGCCAGGATCATCCAGAATGTGGCCCCCGGGCCGCCAATGGTGATGCCAATGGCCACACCGGCAATATTCCCCAGGCCTACCGTTGCCGATAATGCTGTGGTTAATGCCTGGAAGTGTGTTACCTCTCCACGGTCGTCCGGGCTGTCGTATTTCCCCTGTATGAGCCCGATGGCATGCCTGATCCCCCTGAAATTTATGAACCTCATAAAGACGGTGAAGAACAGGCCTCCGGCAATAAGCCATAAAACGATCAGTTTCAAAGGAGCGGTAACCGGCTCACCATCTTCAGCCAATACAATTTCACCCTGTGCGTCGTAAACTTTGTCGTCATAAACTCCCGACCATGCAAACGGATCAAAGAAAAGAACTTCAGAAAGAGCATCTACCAGAGGGGTAAATGTGTTGTTGATACGCTGGCTGAGGGTGAGGTCTTGCTGGTAGCTGGTTGCCGGCTGCTGGTTGCTGGTAGATGGTTGTAGGTAACTGGTATCCTGTTTTTGAGCACTGTAAGCGCTTGATG
>JAGLEK010000424.1 GCA_023145125.1 Bacteroidales bacterium
TTGGTATCGATTCCGAAGAAAGAAACGGTTTCATCAACACAGACCGTATCGTTAGGCGTTGCAGTGATCTCGGCACCCGGTAAAGGTGCAATAGTAACAAGCAGCGACGATATCGGCCCGTCACCGCAATTGGTATTGGATCCATAAACTTCTATATTACCACCTGTGGCAAGCAGGTCGAAATCGATGGTAATAGAGTAATCGTCGGGGTTGTTCTGGTTTATTGTAGCTCCCGTTCCGGTGTATGAAAAGTGATATACTTCTGTGTTAAAATCCTGAGCAACAGAGATTGGGACACCTTGTTCTCCGGCACAATAACTTTGTACGGGTTGATCAAAGATTAAAGTGCCGGGAAAACGTTTTTCGAAGATAGTTACCGGAAGGGAACTGGTTGATGCGGTAAACCACCAGGTATTGTAGGTAACAGTATCGCTATTAGTCCAAGCATGACAACCAGGATTAGGAGGCTCGCTATTACAACCCGTAAGATTAATACTGCCTCCAACATTAGAATCATCCCAATGAACCAAAGGTGTAGTACCTGTTGGCGCTATGAGTGCGATGCGGAAACCATTTTGATTCTCTTCAATATCATACAATGGGAGGTTGGTCAGTCCATTGATATATGTGATCACGAAATCGATGTTGGTGCCATTCCAGACAGGCGCGCCAACGCCATCCAGTCCATCCCAGGGAATCAGGTTTTCACCAACTACAACAGCAGATTCCAGGTTTACATCGTTGAAAGGTGGGGCGATATCCAGCCAAATGTCAACATTCCCGGGTTTATCTACGGTTACATGAAATATCTGGGTACCATCACAAAAGGGTTCTGCCCATACATCAAGTACCTGGCCCGATGTTGTTGCAGACGGAAATAAAATTGAATCAGGTTCATTCAGGAAGATATTATACTGAGGTACGTATGCCTGCCCGTAGATTGACATTCTATCAAATGGAAAATTACCTGTGTTCTGGACGCCATATTGGTTACAGAACATCAGCCAGGCCCTGCCTTCCATGTTATCATATTCCACGGATGTGACAATACTATCGGTTGAGTAAATGTAGAAAGTGGAAGAGTTCATGTCCCAGCCACCGAAGCCTCCGCTACCATCAATGAATTGCCAGCTTTTTGAGTATAACCTGCCGGGCTTTACTTCCGCAGCAACTGTATTATATACTGTTACATCAAAGAGATTGACATAAAATGTTTCTTCAATGCGTGTGCCAGATAAAATGTCAACCAGTGAGAATTCAATGTAATAAATCCCTACCCCGGGGGGGGTGAAGGTTAAAGCATCATAGCCGCCAACGCCATAGATCTGGCTGGGTCCAACCCTGGCCTCGCCAACGTTATTAATAAACCCTGCTCCTGCCGTTGGCAGGTCTGCTTCGGCCTGTACTATAAAACCCAGCTCGTCTCTGATCCTGTAAACAATTTTGGCACCGGGATAATCCGGGTCACCACTAAAGCCAATATAAACGATTTCATCAGTGTTTTCAGTAATAAAGAACATGCGTTCGTCCTGATCACAGTCATACACTGCAAAATTACTTCTGGGATTTCCCCAAAAGCCTGCACAATGATCGGCCAGATCATTACACAGGTGCAGCCAAGTTGTGTGGTCGGGCAGGTCGCGCCAGACTTCTTTAGTACCTTCAGCGAAAGTTAGTTGAGGTAAGAGTAGTAAGAACAGTAGTAGCCTTGATTTCATATTTCTGGTTTTTCTTGGGATGCCAAATATAATTATTAAGAAGATAGATTATACGCAGTATAATAAT
>JAGLEK010000425.1 GCA_023145125.1 Bacteroidales bacterium
GATCCAGCCAGGGCCGCTCAGTGAGCTTATCATTGATCTTTGTGATATCACTTACCTGGGCAATCCCACAAAAAGAAAATGCCATCAGTAACCCTGCAAGAATAATTATGGATTTTTTCATAATGCATTACTTAAATTGTCACAAAGCACCCTTGCACCCTGAACCCTGCACCTCGTCCCCCGTCCCCCGCACCCCGTCCCTTTTATGCCGATTTCACAGCAGCGGAGATATCACTGATCAATGCAATGTCTTTTTCAATGGCTGTTCCAACAACAATCATATCAGCACCTGCCCGGCAGCTTTCACGTGCAATTTCAGGGTTGGTGATACCTCCACCTATTATCAGTGGGACAGAGATCTGCTCTTTCACTTTCCTGATCATGGAAACGGGAACCGGATGAACGGCTCCGCTGCCTGCATCCATATAAATGAGTTTCATCCCAAGCATCTCCCCGGCCATGGCGGTATTGACAGCAATACCGTCTTTTTCCCTGGGTATGGGCATGGTATTGCTCATGTAGAGCGCAGTGGTTGAATTGCCGCTTTCTATCAGGATATATCCTGTGGGCAAAACTTCAATCCCACTGGCTTTGAGATATGGTGCGGCAATAACATGCTTTCCGATCAGCAATTCGGGGTTCCGGCCTGAGATAAGTGAAAGCATCAGGATTGCATCTGCATTGCCATTGATCTGCATCTCACTACCCGGAAACAGGATCACCGGAAGCTGTGTTTCAGCCTTGATCAGCCTGATACATTTATCCAGGTTATCGTTTACAAGCAAGCTGCCACCCACAAATATATAATCCACTGCAGAATCTGTTGCCAGTGCAAGCAGGTTCTTTATAAGCTTGCGGTCGCATTGCTCCGGATCCAACAGGATAGCAAATTGCTTTTCCGTTTTGCCTGATATATGGCTGTAAATGTCCATCATCGCTGAAATAAGCAACAAATATACGAAAACCGGAGGTTTTTGCGGACTGCCGATCCGGCCGCCACAAGGCATTATTATTCAGGTGTGTCGATAGCAAATACCAGGAAATAGTCCTCAAGCTTTTCCGAATGCAGGTGGTATCGATGCTCCTTCCCATCCAGCATGATCATTCCCCTGAATAAACCTTCATGCCCGGCGGGAGGATCCAGGATCCTGATCTGATCCCTGAAGTCCAGGTTCCTTTCCCCGAATAATTTGTAAAGTGCTTCCTTCGCACACCAGTGCAAACAAAGATGTTCGGTCGACAATGTATCCATTTCCAGGCCGGCTTCTTCATGGCTCATGAACTTATCGGCAACTTTATGCAAACGGGGATGGACCTGCTCAATGTCGATCCCTACGGGATACTTTTTACTGATGATAACCGTGGCAAACTTCCCTGAATGGGAAACTGAAATATGATCATCTGAGAGATCAATAAATGGTTTGCTGTGATGGTCATATTTTACCCTTATCTCGGATCCCTTGCCAACAAT
>JAGLEK010000426.1 GCA_023145125.1 Bacteroidales bacterium
GAGGGGTATTATAAAAATCTGGTTCCGCTATTGCGGAATGAAATTGGGTTAATAACTCGTGGGCTTGCCCCGAGGATAATCAATTTCAAAGATTTTTTTATTTAACTTTGGTCTGACTATGATATTACGAACTGAAAATCTAATCAAGAAATATGGCAAGCGGACCGTCGTCCGGGATGTATCATTTGAAGTAAACCAGGGGGAGATTGTAGGTTTACTTGGGCCTAACGGAGCAGGTAAAACGACTTCCTTTTATATGATCGTTGGCCTGATCAAGCCCTATTCAGGAAAGGTTTTTCTCGACAAGACAGAGATCACTGATTACCCAATGTACAAGCGTGCACAGTCAGGTATTGGATACCTTGCGCAGGAAGCATCGGTTTTCAGAAAACTGAGTGTAGAGGATAATATCCGTGCCGTACTCCAATTTACTAAGTTCTCCAAGTCAGAACAGAAGGATCGCATGGAATCACTGATCGAAGAATTTGGGCTGCAGCAGGTGCGTAAAAGCTTTGGCATCCAGCTTTCCGGGGGAGAAAGAAGGAGAACAGAGATCGCCAGGGCCCTCGCTGTTGATCCCCAATTCATATTGCTCGATGAGCCTTTTGCCGGCGTAGACCCAATCGCAGTGGAGGATATACAGAACATCGTCTCCAAATTGATCGAAAAGAACATTGGCGTACTCATCACTGACCATAATGTGCACGAAACCCTAAGCATTACCCACCGTGCATACCTCTTGTTCGAAGGTAGTATCCTCAAAGCTGGAACAGCAGAAGAACTCGCTGCTGATGAACATGTTCGGAAAGTCTACCTGGGAGAGAATTTCACCCTGAGACGTTAGAGGAATGTAATCTGCCCTGCCGGGAACTCAATTACCTTCTGACCAATATTTTCGTTTGAGTCCTGCTTCCGTCGTCCAGCAATAATTGCAGTATGTACATGCCTTCCCTTTGTGAGGATACATCTATCTGATCGATGTCATGATCAAATGATTTTACCAGGTGGCCGGCAGAACTGAACAAAAGGGCTTCAGATATCTTCTTTTGTGTTTCCAGGAAAAGAATGCCGGAACAAGGGTTTGGCCAGGTTTTAAGTGGTTCTGATATGCTCAGATCGCTTATATCGCTGCTGTTTTCGCCCTTGATATAGATATCATCTATTTTTGTTTTTCCTGAAGGTTCCACCAGCTGCCCAGAGCTTGAAGTGTCGGAAACCATGATCCAGCGCAGATAAACAAGATCCTCGTCATTGCAACTTTCGGGCAGGATAAGGTCTGCCAATACTCCGGTTTCCCAATCATTCAATACAGTTAATCCGGATCCGGGAATATCTGCCCAGTCGGTGACAACGGTCTTGTACTGTATCATCCAATCCCTGGGGCCGGGGTCACCTCCTCCGGAAGATTGCTTTGAGCTGATAGTGAGATTACTATACCCGGCAGTGGTAAAACTGACTTCCCAGCCTTTGGTCATATTACCTGCATCCCAGTCTGTTGCCTGAGCAGCCATGCTTGTAAAACCATTCTTGAACTGGATGTCGCCGGTCTCCCCGAAAGTGGCAATTTCTTTATCGAGATTCTCCGGGATGCCCACATCGGCGATCAGATCGGGAGTGCCGTCCGGGAAAACCCATCCTACGATCACTTCCTGACCAAAGGAATGGCTAAATATGCCAAGAAGCAGTAAAAGGGCATAAACATTTTTCATAATTATTGGTTTTATGGTTTAATGATTAGAATCCGTAAGATAATTCTCCTATGATAAAGCGGCCGGGCGGCAATTTCCCCTTGCGGTCCATAGTCAGGTCGTCAAGTATATTTTGTATGGTGAGTGCAAATCCGATCTTTTGGGGTAATTTTTTACTCAGTTTGATATTCAGCACATGATGTGGCTTTATATATTGGGTGTTTTCATCATCATACCATTCCTTGCCTATGAATTGCCAGTCGAACAGAACATTCACAACCTTGTTCTGCCAGTTTATGGAGGCATAGGCCATGCTGACCGGAACTTCGATCAGCCCTTTGCCGGTAAGATCTTTGTCTTCATTTGTGGGATCATGGAATTCAAGGATCCTGGAATGGTTAATGCTGTAGTTTGCCGTGAAGACAAGATTGGTAAGGATTTTCCATTTGGCTGTGATCTCGGCTCCGGCAATCTCAACATCGGTGATATTTCGGCGCTGAAGTACAGGCTTGAGGTTGGCGCTGCCGGTTTCCACCGAGTCTCCTGTAGCAACGAAATACTGGAAATCATGCCCCCGGGAATAATAGGCCGAAGGCTCGATGGAGACTTTATTATCCGGCATCCATGTAAGTCCAAGCTCATAATTAATGAGGCTTTCCGGTTTCAGTTCCGGATTGGCTAACTTGAAGCCTTTGGATATCTTTCCCGATCTCACAAGGTCATCGATCTTTGGAGGCATGAAGCCGGTGCTGACAGAAGCATAGATCCCGACATTGTGATGAACCTGGTATTGCAGGGCAAGCTTGGGGCTGAATTGGCTCCAGGAATAATTCTCAAAATTATCAGAAACATCCTTGATAAAGCCTGTGTTGCTGGTAGGATTATAAACATCAAGAAATCCATTGGAAAAGACTGCATAATCAAACCTCAGCCCTGCAATAACAGAAAGTTTTCTGAACAGCCGGAATTCATCCTGAATGAAAATCCCGGCAAAGGCCAGCTTTCCGCCATACCGGACATCATCGGTTGATGTACGGTAGATCTGATCGGCATCCATGTCGCCCTGTTTGATCTCGAGGCCGGTGGTAAACAGGTGATATCTGAAGAATGTCCGTGATATGTTAAACCATAAGCCGTAATCATGTTTTGTGGTCCTGGTATCAGAAAGCTTGTATTTTCCTGTACTGTTCATGCCTTCACTCTGCCTGTCGAAATTCTCAAGCTGGTAATACAGGCGGGTATTAATCTTGTATTTTCCAAGTTGCGCATCAAAACTTGATTGAAGAAGATGATTACTATAGTGGTCGAATGAACCCTCATCCTCAAAGATTTTGGTGCCTGTCCCGAATTTGCCATTGTAATACCGATAGCTGATGTCAAGTGTCGTGGCAGTATCAAAACGATATCCGCCAAGCAACCCGGCACTATATTCTATAAGGTTAACTTTTGAATCGAGCGAATCACGGGTTTCTTCCGGTTCATTAATATAGCCATCTCCTTTTCGTGTGAAGCCGTTCAGCTTCCAGTAAACGCCTTTTCCCTTGTAAAGGTCGATGCCTCCAATATTAAATGCACCTCCGAAAGTACCCAGGGATCCCCCAAAAGTACTGACATGACCTACAAGGGGCTTATCAGGTTTTTTTGTGTTGATGCTTACCACCCCTGACATCGCATTATTCCCGTAAATGGCTGAACCGGGCCCTTTAACAATTTCGATCTCTTCGATCTCATACGGTTCGATTAAATTCCAGTTTACAGAACCACCTGCAGCCTTATTTATCGGAACCCCATCCAGCAGGATGAGGGAACGGGCACTTCCGGGCAGGCCACGCATGCTTACACTGGCACTTTTGGAGAAGATACCCCAGGGCCTGTGAACATATACATTGGCAACGCCGGAAAGCAGATCATCAGTATTGTTTGCCGGAAGTTGTTCGACCAGCCCGGCAGAGATCACAGCAAGCCTTGCCGGCATAACGGAGAGCTTTCTTTTATTCAGTGTCGCCGTGATCGTAACAGGGTCAATCTGAAAAACCCTGGGCCTTACCAGGATGGTAAGCTCTGTTATTGCTGAATCCAATTCAATCACTTCATTATATTCCAGGTAGCCGATGTGCATGATCTTAAGGTGGTAAGTGCCGGGTGCAAGCCGGGAGAAGATGAACATGCCTTTGTGGTTTGTGATCGTGCCTGCCTGCAGCTCTTCAATGATAACATGGGCATCGACCAATGCGCTTTTATTATAGGCATCCCTTACCCGGCCCTTTAGCATGATATCGCCATCTGCTAAAGCTGCCTGATGAAAAACCATTAAAGAAACCCCGAACAATATGATGCTTATGAACCGGAACATATTATGGTTGGGTTTTTAT
>JAGLEK010000427.1 GCA_023145125.1 Bacteroidales bacterium
TAATGATACTGGAAAAGACCAATACTGGGTTTTCTGCATACACATTGGATTATCCCGTTTATACCACTGCCGGAACAATAACTGAGTTATTGGATAATGCTTTCGAGGCTGTCAACCTCTACTTCGAAGAAGAAGACATCCATGTTACACGTGAGAACATTAAGTTTGAGATTGACTTCAAACAGTTCTTCAAATATTACAGGGTACTTAACTCAAAATTCCTTGCAAAAAGAATTGGGATGAACCCAACCCTTTTATCACAATATGTTCATGGTCATAAAAAGCCATCTGACACTCAAACAGACAAAATTTTATATGGAATTCACCAAATTGGACAGGAACTGTCAGAAATTAACCTGATCCAAAGATAAAATCAGTGGCACGCGACATAGAAACGGCCATTATGTGTTATTAAAAAAATGCACCTTACATTAAAAACCCTTAAAATGATTAAAAAGTGATATTAAAATACAAAACAGGCAAACTTCCACTAAATTTCATTTATTTAGGAATAATGTTATTTGGTATTGGTATGTGGAGAATGATAGTTTTAGACTGGAGAGGAATAATATTTTTCGTAATATCATTGCTATTCCTTTTTTTAAAATCCGGGATAATAATAGATACTGACAATAGAAGATTAAAAAAATACATTGGGATTTTTGCAATCAGGAAAGGAAAATGGGAAAATATTAAGTCTGTTATTAATCTTCAAATAATAAAAACAAGAGAAACACAAAGTATGAATGTCCTTTCCATAAGCAGAACAGAAACCAAAGATGTTTACAAACTTTTTTTGGTTTTGCCCGAAAAAGAGATTGAACTTATGTCAGGAGAAAAGGATTATATCCTCAATAGAGCAGAAAAGATATCTTCTTCGCTTCAAACAACAGTTAACCATAAATTCTAATTCTAAACTGTCCGGGTTTTTGTAAAACCACTATTTCCGTTAGATCGTGAAGTGCTACTATGAAGCTAACGAATCACTCAACATCCTCTTCAATTTTCTCCTTCTTTTTCCGCTGACGTTTAAAAATATCCCCAAAGCGGTCGAATTCCTTGGTGTAAAATATACCAACGCCCTGGGTATAGGGTGAATAATAATCGATGGTATTGAAATTGTTCGACCTGTTAAAAGCGCGCAGCCGGATACGTCCATCCGGGGTCAGCTTGTATTCAATATTTACATCCCCGACTATATTACTCGCCTGCTGCTGCTGTTCGTCCTTGGTCATCATACCAACATTTCCATCTACGATCAGGCGATTGTCGAAAAACTGTGTAGAGAGGGCTACTTCCACTTCATCCTGGGTAATTTCATCTCCCGGGATATAATTGATCCCTACATCAAAATCATTGCTTATCTGTGAAAGCCAATTGCTTAGCTGGCTTGATATAATATTTAGGGACGAAGCTCCCATATTGACAGATGTGCTGGCATAACTGAAGTTGTTCATCAGCAAGAGGGAGATCATCTGTTGATTCATCAAGGCTATATCATTCGTATCGAGAACGGCATAGATAGTTTGCTGCACTTCAGCCTTTACATTCGGGAATCCAATACTAAAATGAATGTCAGGGTTGGCAAGTTTTCCCCTCAGTCCCAGAATAGCATTTACATTAACACGCTGGCCTTCATATTCGGAACTGATACTGGCGCCAAGTCCGGTGAGCGTTGTTTTAAGCTTGTATTGTGCTTTCAGGTTCACATCCGCATTATATGGGTTTCCTGTAAAGCTGATCTTCCCACCCTGAAGGATCTCAAACCTTTTATTAATGATATTTTCCAATGTAAAAAAGAATGTCCCCCTCAGGAAATTATAATCACCATAGATTTTAAAATCACCACGGGGATCAATGGTAAAACGAATATTACCAAATCCATTGGAGCTGATATTTCCCATATTTTCAGGCAGGAAGATCATGGTTTCGGCAGTATTGGTAATGCCGATCTTAAAATCGAGGGTGAGCCCCCTGACGTCTACCTTGTAATCCTGCACCGGAGCAATTTCGTCCGGGGCTTCTTTATTTAAAAATATCACAAAGTCATTATCGGTGGTGGTGAAAGTGTTATTCAGGGGTATTACGATTTTGCTGTCCTTGGAAGTTACTACATCGGCATCGATATGGAAGTTGCTCAAGGGGCCGTAAAACTTCACCTCCCCGGAGGCGATGGCCGTTCCGTAAAAAACCTTGTTCTGGTACCTGTTGGTTTGAAGGCAAATGAATTCCTCCGGCTTAACCGAAAGGTCAAAGCGAAAATCTTTCAGCTTATTATGGCTTATCTTCCCATTTCCTACTGCTGTATTGCCTATGGTATCATAAATTACCAGGTCTTTGATCACTATCTCCCCCGGGTTAAAGTCGATGCTGTGTGCAAAGCTATATTTGGTATTCAGATAGATTACCCTGCATTCGGTCCTCATCAGCTTAAGCTTACCAGTAAGCAGAGGAGCCGATGTGGATCCGGCAATTTTAAAATGCCCGCTGGCAATTCCACGCAATCCGCTTATATATTCATCCATGAACCTGGCCATGGTCTCCATTCTGAAATTATCGATATCCAGCAAAAAATCAAGGTTATTGCTTTCTCTTTCGGGGTAATATGATCCTTTCAAAGAAACAACTTTGCTATCGCTTACATTACCGTGATATATGATCTTTGAGTCAATCTGGACGGATCTTTTCTCCTGGTTCCAGTGTGATTGGATGTCTGCATCACCAATTAGTACATCATTAAATTCGAGATCCCTGATCTTCAGGTCCGATATCAGGTTTGGGGTACCATAGAGATTGCTCAGCCCAAAATATCCGTCAGTTACACCGTTAAGGTCAAAATTATTATTGGCAAAGATGATATCGAAGTTTGACAGTCGCCAATGCCTGAAGTTTACTCTCAAGGTGTCTTCATAATTCTCTGAAATCGTTCCTTCGATATTGAGTAGCTGCCTGTTACCTATAAATTTGAGTTCTGAAAACTGATAGTAGCGCGGGCCAAAAACAATACGGTTCTCCGGGCTGATCAACCACAGGGAATCATTGAGCAATAGTTCGGCAGTAGTAAGTTTCAGCTCACTTTTCACACTGTCAATGTAAGTATAGTAGCCCTGTATGTCGGCTTTGTTGCGAATACGGGCACTGTGATCATCCCAGCTCAGATCAAAATCAAGGCTGTCATCATCGAGAACGCAGGTTGTCGAAAAATTCTCCAGGCCCAGCCGCAGTGTGTCATCAGCTTTTCCCTCTTTGATTATGATTCGATCAGTTCCGATCGACAGACTGACCTTTTCCATATCTGCTGATACCGATAATCTCATGCTATCGGAACGCATCCCGTAATAGCTGATAAAGGGGAAGTCTGCTTCTGTTTCTACCTTTCTCGATGGATACGCAAAAGTGCCGTTGATCTCTGCATTTTCTTCCACATATAGCCCGGGAACAAAAATATCAGTCAGCACTTCGGTATCTTTCAGCTTCATCTCAAAGCTGAGTTCCTGCTTCCTGATCGCCACTGCAGGTTCAGGCATGAATGACCATTCGGGCAACTCCTCTGAAACGATATGATCAATGGCATAGCCAAGTTCCCGGTAGGTAAAACTACCTTTGATATCGGCATCCAATATATCTGAAGTAAGCATTATTCGCCTGAAGTAGCCGGTATCTTTCAGGCTGATCAGTGCGAGGTGCTCCATATACCATCGCTTGTCCCCTTCACGATAGTCAAGGCTGTCGATCCGTATCCTTCCTTCCAGGTCATCAATCTCATAGCCAATAAAATTGCAACTGAGCTTCACATCAAGCATTAGCAGCGAATCTCTGTCTATCATGTTGAGTTTAAACAGGTCAGCATCTCTGATATCGGCTGTAAAATCAAAAAGCGGCTTCTCTTTTTCAAAATCAAGGATGCCATTAAAAGCCAGGTTTATAAGGTCGTCCTGAACATCCAGGCGGCCGTTGAACTTTGTTTCCGCGATTTCCCCACTTAATTCAAGTTGGTTAAATGTATTTCCCATAAACTCCAGTGAGTCAATATTCCCTATCATCCCGATCTCAGCAGTTTCACCGGTCAGCCCTGACCCATTTATCCTGGCATCCAGGTCCATGCTGCCAAAATAATCAGAAAGGCCGAGAAATTCACCTATGTCGAAATTCCTCGCTGTAATATGGCCATTATAGACAACATCCGTATGGTCTTCATTCTGACGGAGAGAAATATCCGTGGTGATGGTACCTATATCAGAGATGAACTCTGCTTTTGACACGAAGTCATTATAAAAGCCTGTAAATGCACCCTGTATCTCCATCATACCGAAAACTTCCAGTTCAGGGGGAACAGGAATATGCCTGTATACGCCCGGTATGGCAAATTTCTTAACATCTGCCTGGCTCATTACAAATTCATCAATACGCGTATGGATATATGTTTCCCTGACATCAGGCAGTCCATACAGGCGAACATCACCTTGAAAATGAGTACTTTTCCCAAAGGCGAAGCGGAAGTCCTTTGCCCTCATATTATTCACCCTGCCCTTAACCGATCCTCCTATCCTTACCTGATTATCCATCACCAGAAGATCCGGAGCAAAATACCCGATATCCTTAAGGTTGAGTTCCGAGGGCCGTATTTCTCCCACCATTTCCACTTCTTCTGTAAACCTGATATAACTGGGCCATCCATGGTAATGGAAGGCAAGATCGAGGCTTATAACTGAGCGGGGGGTGACCACATGCAGGCTGTCGGCGATCAGAAAGAGGGGGCTTAAGCGGAAATCCCCGCTGAATTCATCCACGATAAAACCGCATCTGTCATAGCAACTGAGCCTGTTGATAGTAAAATCGAAAGTATCATTCAGGATGTTAATATCTTCCATCTGCAACTCATGGATGAATATGTCCAGGTTTTGATAATCCATGCCCACCGGGATTGGATCACGGCCCTCATCAATATACCGGAAGCGCACATTCTGCAGCTCAAGTGCTGATAGGCTAACCTGCCAATCTGCTTGTCCGCGTATCGTATCAGCCCCGGTATCTGGTGCATCGGACTCAAAATGATCACCAATAAATGAATATGTAAATGCAGAGTCGTGCCTGTCCATGATCAGGGAAAAAGAGGCATCGGCGATCCTGATGGCATTCACTTCAAAGATCCTTTTCGATTGCTGCAGCTTGAACCGCTTCATATCAACCGAGAGTTCGCCGGCATGAAAAAGTGTGTCGCCACGCTGATCCATTGCCAGCACCGCTGTGGCATTAAGGGTTAGCCTTGGGGATATATACAGCCCATCGATCCTGATCACCGTATTCATCCTCTTGGAGAGGTAGGAAGCGGCCATACGGGCAAGGAAGGTCTGCACCAATGGATTATAGCTCATCCACGACAAGGAAAACGGGATGACTATGGCCACCAGCAAGCTGTACAACAATATCCGTATTAGCCTTTTTTTGATAACTTTGCGTTTTAATAATAAAGCCGGATGAGCACCCTGATACTTGGCATTGAATCTTCCTGTGATGACACATCAGCAGCTGTTACCGAGGATACCAAAATCCTTGCCAATATCGTTGCCGGGCAAGAAGTTCATAAAAACTACGGCGGTGTAGTTCCTGAACTTGCCTCCAGGGCTCACCAGCAGAATATTATTCCGGTCATTGACCAGGCTCTCAAACAAGCAAAGATAAAGAAAAATCAACTTGATGCTGTTGCATTTACACGTGGGCCGGGCTTACTCGGGTCTCTTCTGGTCGGCACATCTTTTGCCAAAGCTTTTGCACTTGCTGCCGATATTCCCATTATCGAGGTTGACCACCTGCAGGCACATATCCTGGCACATTTTATCACCGGCAATGCAAATCAAAGAGTACCGGGTTTTCCATTTATCTGCCTCACCGTTTCCGGGGGGCATACCCAGATCATAAAAGTTGATGACCCTCACACCTTTACACTGCTTGGGCAGACCATCGATGATGCCGCAGGCGAGGCCTTCGACAAGGCAGCAAAGATCATGGGGCTCCCCTATCCCGGCGGGCCGTACATCGATAAGCTTGCCGGCGAAGGCAATCCTCTGGCATACAAATTCCCAAAGCCCAGGATCAAGGGGCTGGATTACAGCTTCAGTGGATTAAAAACATCTTTTCTTTATACCGTCAGGGATAAACTCAGGGAAGATGCCTCTTTCATTGAAAAAGAAAAAGCCAATCTTGCAGCATCTATTCAGTTCACCATCATTGATGTGTTGCTCGACAAGCTCACGCAGGCAGCCGAAATGACAGGGATCAGCGATATTGCCCTTGCAGGAGGAGTGTCTGCCAACAGTGGCCTGAGAAAAGCACTAAAGGAAAAAGGTGAAACAAAGGGCTGGAATATCTTTATCCCCGGGTTTGAATTCACTACCGATAATGCAGCGATGATCGCCATTGCCGGATATTTCAAATATCTGAGGAATGACTTTGCCTCCCAGGACATTACACCATATACAAGAAGTAATTTTTAATGATATCATCCATGCAGCAGAATCAAATGAAAGCAATTACACTGCCCGCATACCAGGGAAATATTATCAGGGCTCTCCGCAGCCTGGAAATACAGGAGAAAGAATTACCCGTACTCAATTCCGATGAAGTTTTGATCGAAATTGCCGCAGCTCCTGTAAACCCATCCGACCTTGCTTTCATCCAGGGGGGATATAACATCAGGAAAGCCCTGCCCGCCATCCCCGGTTTCGAGGGCACCGGCAAGGTTATTCAAACCGGTTCCTCCACTGAAGCAAAGAATATTAATGGCAAGAGAGTAAGCTTTTTCTCCCAATCCGAACGTGGAGGATCATGGTCAACGCATATTCCGGTTAAGGCCTGCGATTGCGTGGCAATTGGCAATGAACTGCCCGATGAGCAGGCTGCCTGCTTCTCTGTAAACCCCTTTACTGCATATGCCATGGTTGAACTGGCCGGGGAGCATGGCAGCAAAGCTATCATACAGAATGCAGCTGCCGGGCAGGTTGGCAAGTTTATAAACGTATTGGCTGAAAGAGCGTCAATTCAGGTCATCAATATTGTCAGGAAGGAAGAGCATGTCGATATGCTCAAAACAGCCGGGAACAAGTTTGTTTTATGGAACCAGGAGGAAGATTTTCTTCAAAAGTTAAAAGAACTGGCCTCATCCCTCTATGCCCGTATCACTTTTGATGCTGTTGGAGGAGAGCAGAGCGGACAGATGCTGGGTGCCATGCCTGACAACAGCATGCTGTACCTGTATGGCGCACTCAGTGGAAGGACGCTGTCAGAGATCCCTGCCACGGATGTTATTTTCAGCAGGAAAAGCATTCAAGGATTTAATATGAATGAATGGAAGGATAAATTAGACAGCAATTCATTTCAGGATATCTCAACGCAGCTGCAAGAATTGTTTTCTGAAGGAACCCTCAAAACGGAAATACAGGGCAGCTTTCCACTTGCTGAATATGAAAAAGCTTTGATGCAATATATCAGGGGGATGTCTGCAGGAAAAGTCCTTTTGCTTCCCCAAAAATGACCTCACAGGTCCGGGACCATTGAGGTCATTCCATTGGCATAAATCTCTCTTCCTCTTTGGCTGTCCCCAGGTACTTTTTCTGCCGGTTATAATGATAAAATATTTTCGACCTGTCCCTGTCTTCTTCCAGCATCCGCTTATCAATGTATTTATTCAGCAGGTAATCGAAGGTATAACCGGCATAAAGGTGGGCTGCCAGTGCCCCCAGCTTATAGATCTCATCCACCAGCATTGTATCGATATCATAACGAAACTGCACCTTATCGGTAAAGTAGTAGTATTTGAAAAAGCCATCGAGCTCATCAGTCAGGTAGTGACTCGCAAAGAACATAGCCTTATCCTCTTCTTCATTCACCCTGCTGATCTCAAACCATGAATTAAGGTTAATGGCGTTGAGGTCGATCACTTCATGGTAAAGATACTCGCCAAATTGCTCCTCTTCCTTGATGGGCATCACATACTCCTCCAGTTCAAGCTGAGCAATATGCACAATAAAGGAACTGGCTTTTCCCGACAGGAAAGAAAGTAAAGAATCTTCCCCGTAAACCTTAAAGCCCAGTTCCGACATCTCAGCATTGTAATTACTCATGTAATAATCCAGAAAGAGCGAATCAGAAAGATACTTCAGGTAAAGGCTATTCTCAAAAAGCAGGGAGTCCAGTGTCCAGCTGTCAAGTTCATCAGCGCTGTCGATCTCCCAATCTTTCAATGAAGTTTTAAAAACATAATCCGGTGAGATCACCAGGACTGTCCGTGTCGAGTCATTCGCGATATATTCTTTTGCGATCTTCCTTTCAGCTGAGCAGGAAGAAATGAATATCAGGAGGCTTACAAATAGCTTTAGGACTTTTATATTATTTATGGACATGATACTGGATGCTGGAT
>JAGLEK010000428.1 GCA_023145125.1 Bacteroidales bacterium
ATGATTGATTTGCATTCATTTGTCAAATGTTAAAACAGCTTTTCAATATCTTCTTCCCTGAGCATGCTGATTATCTTTTTCCCCGAAGGGGAGGTCTCAGGCATGCTGCTGCTGAATAAGCGGCTGATCAGCGATTCCATTTCTTCGGCCCCAAGTGTATTCGTATGCTTTACAGCAAGGTTTACAGCCATGGCCCTTGCAAGGTTTGCGCGGATGTCCTGATCCAGGTCAAGAAGGTTATTCTTATAGTTATCCAGTATTTTTTCCAACAATTCTTTTATGTTTTTGTTCACCGTACCCATGGGTACCCCTGTGACCACCCAGGTATTTTTTCCCAGGTCGTTGATGCTGAATCCCAGTTTCTCCAGATCCGGTTTTAATTCACGAATGATCTCAGCATCGCTCAGAGGAAAGCTTATCTGCTGAGGGAACAGCTCCTGCTGGCTGGCGGCCGAACCGGATTCCAATTGCAGCATAAAGCGGTCATAAAGTATCCGCTCATGAGCCCTTCTCCTGTGAATGACCATGATTCCTGAGCTCGTGGATGTGATGAGGTATTTCCCAAGGAATTGCAGTACTCCACGGTTTGCAGAATGGCCTTCTTCAGGAGAAAACATGCCTGCCTGAACTGCATCGCCATCCCTGTGGGTGTCGCCGTCATCGAATAATTTCTGCCAATTCTCGCGATTACTCCTGTCCCTCTCACTTTCCGGTTTCCTGAGAGGGGGATGAGCTATGGGGTCAAAGGGATTATAATCGGATGGCTTGCTGTCAAAAGGGTTTGCGACAGGGCCGTTTTTGTCAGCAGGCCGGAATGAGATGCTTTGCTCAACATTAAAGTCGATGGCAGGGGTGATGTTGAACTTTCCCAATGCCTGTCTGACAGCAGATTTAAGGATAGCATATATATGCTGCTGATCCTGGAAATTGACCTCAGTTTTTGTCGGATGAATATTGATATCTATTTTGTCTGCCTCAGTTTCAATATAAATAAAATACGACGGGTGGGAATCTGCCGGAAGCAGTTCCTGGAAAGCCTGTTCAACCGAGTGATGCAGATAGGGATGCCTGATATACCGTCCGTTAACAAAAAAATATTGCTCCCCCCTTGTTTTTCTGGCGAATTCAGGCTTGCCAATGTATCCGCTGATATTGGCAATGCTCGATTGTTCTTCCAGGGGAACCAGGCGTTCCTTGTATTGCTTTCCATATATCGCAACGAGGCGTTCTTTCAGGCCTGCCTTTTTTAAGTGGTAGATAGGCTTATTATTGGTCTGCATGCTCATTTCGACACCTGTATTGACAAGGGCAATACGCAGAAATTCTTCTGTGATATGCCGTAATTCAACTGTATTGGATTTGAGGAAATTCCTCCTTGCCGGAACATTAAAGAATAAGTTCTTTATAGTAATATTACTACCGTCGGAGCTTGTGCATTGTGCCTGTTCGATCACTTTGGAGCCTTCAACACGGATCTTGGTCCCTAATTCATCTTCTATCCTTTTCGTCTTCATTTCCACCTGTGCAATGGCGGCGATGGAGGCAAGGGCTTCACCACGGAACCCCAGCGTCCTGATGGCAAACAGGTCACGGGCTTCAGTGATCTTGGAGGTGGCATGCCTTTCAAAGCTCATACGGGCATCAGTCACCGACATGCCGCATCCATTGTCTATGACCTGTATAAGGGTACGTCCGGCATCTTTTACGAAGAGCTGGATGTTATCCGCGCCGGCATCGATTGCATTTTCAAGCAATTCCTTTACTGCCGAAGCAGGGCGCTGAATAACCTCACCCGCAGCTATCTGGTTGGCTACGGAATCAGGGAGTAGTTTAATGATATCCGGCATTATTCTGTAAAAAATCTAACGAGATTATTGATGAACCCTGTAAAAAAGATAAAATAAAGCCCGAAAAATATTACCAGGGCATAGATGACAAGCTTCATCCAGGGGCTTGAACGTCCTGCAGCATCAGGGGCATGCTTGCGCCTCCAGCGTGTTTCCATCTGATACTTCAGGTCATCCTTAACCTCTTCGGCCGTTTTAGGCGTATTGCCATTACCGTCAAGTTCCCGCTTTCTTTTCTCAAATTCCTCCTTTTCAGGATCCCAGTACCGCGGCTTGTAACTAAATTTCTTATGCTTCGGAATTTTAAAGAATACAAATTTCATTTTTCAGTAATTTCAGGCACTCCAGCTATTTCAAGTACTCCAAGCACTACAAGTATTTCAAGTACTTACAACTGCAAAAATACTTATTTTTATCAGGATTTATCAACTAAGCTTTGGCAACCGAAGGAAACCTTTGCCGTACCAGGTAGAATGCCCCGAAGAAGAGGGTGTTATAGAACAATCCTCCAACGACTTCGTTCAGGAAGAATGACATCCCTTGTGAACCATCATTAAAGAATACCAGGCCGGCTGTATAGCACTGCATCAAACCTGCAAAGTTCTGAGCGTACAGCTGAGGCATGGTCAGCCATGCTGCAAAATTCGTGATCAGGAAGAAAATGACAGAAGATGCCAGGGATGCTCCAAGCACATTCATGCCTGTGACCTTCTTGCTTATCACCAATCCAATGGTTACGGTAATGGCAAATGCAATATAAACTGCCAGCATGCTGTCGTGGAATCCGATGAGCAGATCGCTGATAAGCATGGCAGCAACAGGTAATGCAAAAGCCAGGTACTTACGGCCCAGGTAGGCGCCGCCAAATAAAGCCATGGCAGCAATGGGAGTGAAATTTGGCCAGTGCGGGATGAGGCGCATAAAGGCTCCTGCCAGGATGATGCCGGCTAAAACTGCAAAACGAGTATTCCAGATTTTCTTGTTCATAACCAATGGTTGTTATTTTGTCGGTAAATTTACAAAAATAATTTAACGAACTATTTTGTTGTGGACTAAATTTTAGAACACGAAATTACTAAATTTGTTAATTCAAATATCTGCCATGCCCATGAAAAAGATCCTTTATTTTCCGACCCTTATCCTTTTGGCCTCATTAATCTCCTGTAATACAATGAAAAAGGACGCTGATCTGATTATTCATAATACAAGCATTTATACGCTTGACGATGCCTTCTCCGTTCAGGAGTGCCTGGTAATAAAAGATGGTAAGATACTGGCCGTAGGTGGCGATGAGCTGCTCGATACATACTTTTCAAAAAATATGCTTGATGCCGGCGGAAAGTACATCTATCCCGGTTTCTATGATGCTCATTGTCATTTCCTGAGTTATGGTGTTGGCAAGATGCAAAGGGCGGACCTTAAAGGAACTACATCTTTTGATGAGGTGGTAGAGCGTGTTGTGGAGCATTCAAAAGTAAATCCATCAGAGTGGATAGAAGGCCGTGGATGGGATCAGAACGATTGGGAGACAAAGGAATTTCCCGACAGGGAGAAACTTGATAAGCTTTTTCCTGACCGGCCGGTATTGCTGATCCGAATTGACGGACATGCTGCATTGGTTAATGGTGAAGCGCTGAGGAGAGCGGGGATCACAGCTGAGACAGAAGTGCCCGGAGGTGATATTATTATTAAGAATGGTGAACCGAGTGGTGTGCTCATCGACAATGCCATTGAAATAGTCAGGGATCTTATTCCCGAAGAAGATCCGGAATTAAAGAAAGCCGGCCTGATGGCCGGTCAGGAGGATTGCTTTGCCACAGGGCTGACCTCTGTTATGGATGCCGGACTGAAAGTGGCTGACATCAGGCTCATCGACAGTCTTCAGCAAGCCGGTGTGCTCAAGATCAAGATCAATGCCATGCTAAGCTCCATGGATAGCAATTACCTGACATTTATGCAGCAGGGGGAATATAAAACTGATCGCTTGCATGTTAATTCCATTAAACTTTTTGCAGATGGGGCATTGGGATCACGGGGAGCGTGTATGATCCATGATTATTCTGATGATCCCGGAAACTACGGGCTGATCATGCATAAGGAGGAATTTTACAGGGCTGTTATTGAAAATGCCGTAAGGTATAATTACCAGGTCAATACCCATGCCATCGGTGATTCAGGCAACAGGTTCATCCTCGAGCTGTATGCCGAATACCTTGGTGGCCCGAACGACAGGCGTTGGCGCGTTGAACATGCACAGGTCATCCATGAAGACGATTTTGATATATTTAAGCAATACAACATCATCCCTTCCGTGCAGGCGACACACGCAACTTCAGACATGTACTGGGCCATCGACAGGGTAGGGCCCGAACGGATGAAAGGCGCTTATGCATACAGGAGATTGCTTTCACTGAACGGCTGGATGCCGAATGGCACCGACTTTCCCATCGAAAAGATCAGCCCGCTGCTGACATACTATGCCGCGGTGGTTAGGAAAGACCTTGAAGGATTTCCTGAAGGTGGATTCCAGATGCAGGACGCCCTCAACAGAGAGGAAGCGCTGCGTTCAATTACGATATGGGCCGCAAAAGCTGCATTTGAAGAAAAAGAAAAGGGGAGCCTGGAAGCAGGCAAGGATGCTGACATTGTAATTCTGGACAGTGACCTGATGGCCATCGAAGAATTGGAAATACCGAAAGTGAACGTCCTGAATACCTTTGTGAACGGCGAGATGGTTTTTGGAGCCATGATGAAGTAAGATCATCCCCCCGGCTGCGAAAACCGTGGTTTTAAGTTTTATTAAGAAATATCAGGAAACGTTTTTCCGTTTTTATAATAACCCATTAAAACAGCGCCTTATGTTAATGAGAAATCTGAACCCCCTGAGGTTCCCGGCCATTGTTTCCCTTTCGCTGATCATCGCACTTTCAGCATGTGATTCCGGAAAAAGCTCACAAAAAACCGATAACAGCCCGGAAGTGGCAAACTATATTTCTGCCTATACCAGCGGTGTAATATCGGCTGATGCAGAGCTTATTATCCGGCTTGCGGAGAAACATCCCGGGGCAAGAAGCTTTTATGAGCCTATCGATAAAAAACTGTTCATACTGAAACCTGCTGTCGAAGGCCAATCATACTGGATAAATGATCGAACGCTGGGATTCAAGCCTGATCAGAAGTTGGAGCAGGGACAGAAATACCATGCAACATTTATGCTTTCAGAGCTCTTTGACGTTAGCGGCAGCCTGTCGGAATTCTATTTTGGCTTCCAGACCCGGGTACTTGATTTCAAAACAAATATTGGAGCCCTGAAACCATATCCCGGGCAATCAGAATACTATTTCCTTACCGGGGAGCTTGATTTCTCAGACAGGATTGAGCAAGACAAGGTAGAAAATATCCTTTCAGCGAATCAGGATGATGCAGCTCTTTCAGTAAGCTGGCGGGCGATGCAAAACAGGCGCGTATATGAATTTACCGTTGACAGTATTCTCCGTGCCGAAGAGGAAGGAAAGATATTGCTTTCATGGGATGGTAAGCCGGCAGGCATTGACAATGAGGGGAATGAAACCATTATCGTACCGTCGATTTCGGATTTTGGATTACTGGATGTAAAGGTTTACCAGCTGCCTTCACAGAAGGTTGTGCTGACTTTCTCAGACCTTTTGAAAGGTGGGCAGATGCTTGACGGGCTTATTTCTATCGATGGGGATGATGAGCTGACATTCAGGATTGACGGCAATGAGCTGGAAATATTCTCAGAACAGGCCAGGCAGGGTGTAGTAAGCTTAAGTATTGCGCCAGGCATAAAAAGCACTTCAGGTGGGGAGATCAAAAAGCAGCTTATCAGGGAACTGAATTTCTCAAGGTTAAAACCACAGGTCAGCCTGGTCAGCAAGGGGGTAGTGCTTCCTTCATCGCATGGGTTGACGCTGCCATTCAAGGCCGTTGGCTTAAACGCAGTGGATGTCAGAATCATAAAGATCTTTGAGAACAATATCCCTCAGTTCCTTCAGGTGAATAAGATCGATAATGATCGTGAGATCAGGAGGGTTGGAAGGCCGGTATTGAAACATACCATTGACCTTGCTTCTACAGGCCTGGACATGAATACCTGGAACCTCTTTTCTGTTGACCTGAGTGAACTTATTAACCCGGATCCGGGCTCTATATATAATATTGAATTCAGCTTTTTTAAAAAATACGCAGCATATGAATGCCCGGGGCTGACTAACGATGGCTCACAACACGCATTAGCCGGGGAAGAAGAAAGCTGGGAATTTGAGGAATCTTCGTATTGGGATAACCCCGGTTACTATTATTGGGGCTACTGGCCTGATGACTACGACTGGAGGGAAGAAGATAACCCATGCCATGTTTCCTATTACACTTCACGTCGTTTTGTATCCACCAATGTACTGGCTTCTGACCTTGGAATCATTGCAAAGGCCGGCAGTGCCGATGAAATGCTGGTGGTGGTCACCGACATCATTTCTGCTGACCCGGTACAGGGCGTATCCCTGGAAATTTTAAATTATCAGTTACAGAAAATCGGAAGTGGTACAAGCGGGGCTGATGGCTTTGCCGAGATCGGGGTAGATGGATCACCATTTATGCTGATTGCTACCACCGGTAAACAAAAGGGCTACCTGCGCATTGACGATGGCAGTGCGTTGTCGGTAAGCAATTTCGATGTGAGCGGAAAGACGGTCGAGAAAGGACTCAGGGGGTTTATTTATGGCGACAGGGGTGTTTGGCGACCGGGTGATACCCTCTTCCTCAACTTTATCCTTGATGACAGGCAGAACCGGCTTCCTGAGGGGCATCCGCTGGTATTTGAGCTTCTTAACCCCCAGGGCAGGGTCATCAAGAGAATTGTAAAAACTAAAACTGAAAAGAATATATACAGCCTCACCACTGCCACAGATGCAGAGGCACCAACCGGCAATTGGACTGCAAGGGTAAAAGTCGGAGGTGTGTCATTTACAAAGGCATTGCGGATCGAGACTGTCAAGCCAAACAGGCTCAAGCTGAAGCTTGATCTTGGAAAAGGGCCCTTACAAGGTGGAAAGAATGTGTCCGG
>JAGLEK010000429.1 GCA_023145125.1 Bacteroidales bacterium
ACCTGGTTGATCCTGGCGCGCACACGCACCCTCCCTCCTCTCAGGCCTTCATTATACCTTGAAAAATCGGCCAGCCCTCCTGTCGGGAAGTCCGGCAGCAGCTGATAGTCCTTATTCTTCAGTATGCTGATAGAGGCATCGATAAGTTCATTGAAATTATGTGGTAGTATCTTTGAGGCCAACCCCACAGCGATCCCTTCCACGCCCTGGGCAAGCAGCAAAGGAAATTTTACCGGCTGGGTCACCGGCTCCCTGTTACGGCCGTCATAGCTTAGCTTCCAGTTGGTGGTTTTAGCATTAAAAACAACTTCCAGAGCAAACTTCGAAAGCCTTGCTTCTATATACCGTGGAGCAGCGGCAGAATCGCCTGTAAGGATATTCCCCCAGTTACCCTGTGTTTCGACAAGCAGGTCTTTCTGGCCAATCTGAACAAGGGCATCCCCGATGGAAGCATCTCCGTGGGGATGGTATTTCATGGTATGGCCGATGATGTTGGCCACTTTGTTGAAGCGCCCATCATCCAGATCCTTCATCGCATGCAGAATACGGCGCTGAACAGGTTTTAACCCATCAAGAATATTGGGTACCGCCCTTTCAAGAATAACATAAGATGCATAATCAAGAAACCAGTTCTCATACATCCCGGAAAGCTGGATAGTCTGGTAATCACTGCCTTTAGGGTCTCCGCCATCCTCTGTATCCTGATCTGTGGCATCGACTGCATCCTCGGCCTTATCCGCTTCCTGCGGATCAGCTTGCATCCCTTCATCCTGTATAGGCTTATCTTCTTCTTTTTCCCTGGCCATCAGATCTTGTTTATTTTACTAATCTCGTTTATCCTGAATTCACCCGTTTCCGGGCATTTGAGCAATTATTCACTCATCTATCTGCAAATTTCCTAAAGATTCAGGAAAAAAAGTAGTCAATGAGAAGGTTTTTATTAACATTCAAACGTTCAGAAGCGCAATATAGCAAGGCTTTTCATCACTTTCTGACTAAGCGTAGCAGCAATATCTCAAGCAGAATAAAGAATAATGCCATCCAGATAAAAAGCTTCCACAGCTTGTTTCCCTGGCTGAATTCGGTTACTGCCTGTGCAATCTGCTCTGTTGCCGACTCTATAACAAACACATTGTCAGCATCCTGAATATTAACCATCTCCTTGATCTGATCACCGGTATAAATCTCCGGATCAGATTCCAAACGATCATAATTGAAGGAGAAACTCATGAGCACATCGCCTGATGATGATAGCCTGTAATGTCCTGCCTGAACGATCCTGTCGTATAATGAAATTTCTTTGTTACCACTTATCCCCTGTACTCCGGGGATAAATTCATAGTCAGAATCCAGCAGCTTTACCAGCAGGTTATTTTCTCCCGGAAGACTTTCCATGCCGGTGTTAATGATATTGTGCTCGCCCATGGTGTAATAGATCTGCTCCTGCGGCCGGCTGAGCATCGCCATACGGTACATAAGCGGCACCCAGATAGCGTGCCTGGCAAGATTACCGGATTCATCACCCATCGGAGCGGCCAACAGATAAACCCTTCCCCTGCCGTGGCGGGCCAAACTGATATACGGATCGCCATTCTGCAGGTCCATAATCACCTCGAGGTATTTATTTCCTGATATTTTTACCGGATAATGCCCCATGACCATGGGCAGGTCGAGATTTTCCGGAACCGATTCAAAGACTTCAGAAAATATCTCATGCCCGGTATTCAATCCTGTTACCATCAGGCTGCTTGTATCAAATGGCATAAGTTGCCCATGATCCGTTATTGATAAAAACTGATTGTATGCATTGATGTCGGCATTCATTCCGGGTATCAGCATCAGGCTTCCGCCTGAAGAAACATATTTTTTGAGTTCACCGGATAAACCCGTGCTTAAGGTCTCTATATTATCGAGAATAATGAGGTCAGCACCGGAAAACTTACTATAATCCAGCTTTTTGATCTCATCTTCCGAGTAATAAAAAACTGAATCATTCGCAAAGAGGCCGGAGAAGTAAAATCCACTTTGTTTTTCACTTATCACGAGTACAGGTATCCTGTCTTTCACCTCCCATGACAGATACATGCCATCGTCCCAGGTAATGGGATAATCTTCTATCATCACCAGGCCTGACTGGCTTCCCGGGGTGTTATTGGTAAAAGTCAGGCTTAGCTCTGCCTTAGCTTCCGCTGCTACATCAAAAGAGCCCAGGGCTTTTTGCATGCCGTTAACCATCAGCCTGACCGGGATCTTTTCCAGATCAAGCTCACCGGCATTTACCAGGCTGACATGCAATGACTGGTGTTGGTTAATATGATTGTATGGTGTTCCGAACCAGCAACTGTCGATATAGATATTTCCGTAAGCAGCTTTGATCACAGGTACCAAAAACAGCATATTTACAGTGTCTGTTTCAGGTATTTCGAGGTCGAAAGAAGACTTTTGAAAGTCGGAAAGAAAGTAAAGGTGCAGATCCGCATCACTCTCAAGAGCCTGGGATTCCTGCATGCGCTCCCTTATCACCGATAGCATCCGATGCTTCGGGGATATTTCCAATTCATGCAACAAGCTTATAAATTCACCCCGGTTGTAATATTGCTGGTGTTTTCCTTCAAAATCATTCGTAAGCAGTTGAAACCTGTCGGAAGGCCCGTAAGCATCGGCGATCTCCTCCGCTTTTGCCTTTGCAACGTCCAGCAGGCTAAGCCCGTTGACTGTTGCCTGCATGCTCATCGAATTATCTACGTAAATGCTGACAAAACGCTCTGACGAACTTTGCATTCCGGCCGGGCCGGGAATAAACGGGCGGGCAAATGCCAATACCAGGAATGTGATAGCCAGTATCCTGCTGATCAGGATGAGCAGATGGCGCAGGCGGTGTTGCTTTTTCGTTTCATTCCTGATGCTTTTCAGAAACTTCAGGTTGGTAAAATAAATTTTCCTGTACCGCCTGAAGTTAAACAGGTGTATGATAATGGGAATGGCAATGGCCAGCAGCCCGAACAACCAGTATGGGTGGAGGAATTGCATGAAATTAATACGCGGTTAGAATGTGTTTATTGCATGCAAATGTAATCATAATTTGGGCGGTGGGCGGTGGAAAGTCAGGGAATGTGGGATTTACCGCGTAGCGGTTATTTAGCTGTAGCCAGAAATTTACAAAGAAACAACTCAACCGCGTAGGGGTTGTTCAAAATAACTACAAACCCTGCTTAGTCTGAAACAACGGGATCTGCAACATCCAGATCTAATGGATTTTTCACTTTTTCTTTGAGCAGGGCGATGTCGACTACTTCTATCATTTTGTCCACGTAGTGGAAATTCAAGCCTGAGATATAGTCTTCACGGATATCTTCTATGTCTTTGAAGTTTTCCTTTGACATCACTATATCCTTGATCTTCGCGCGTTTGGCTGCTAATATTTTTTCCTTGACCCCTCCTACCGGCAGCACTTTTCCCCGGAGTGTGATCTCGCCGGTCATAGCAAGGTTATTGCGAACCTTACGTTGTGTAAATGCCGACGCCAGGGCTGTGAACATGGTGATACCCGCTGACGGGCCATCCTTTGGTGTAGCTCCTTCGGGAATATGGATATGCACATTCCACTTTCTGAAGATATCGGGATCAATGCCTAATTGAGAGGCATGTGCCTTCAAATATTCATATGCCAGGGTTGCCGACTCCTTCATCACATCGCCCAGGTTGCCGGTGAGGGTAAGGTTTCCTTTGCCACGGCTCAGGCTTACCTCAATAAAGAGTATCTCTCCACCAACTGAAGTCCAGGCCAGTCCCGTAACCACTCCTGCCATCTGGTCATTCAGTGCACGGTCCCTTTGAAACTTCACAGGCCCGAGGAATTTCCTGATATCATCAGCATTGACCTTTTTATTATATGCTTCATCCATTGCAATATACCTGGCATTGCTCCGGATTACTTTCGCAATGGCTTTTTCCAGGGAACGGACACCGGCTTCACGTGTATAATCTGAAATGATCTTCTGGATAATAGCTTTTGGGAAGCTGAGTTGTCTTTTTTTCACTCCATGCTCCTGCAGTTGCTTAGGCACAAGGTGCCTCCTGGCTATTTCTACCTTCTCTTCGAGCAGGTATCCGCTGAGATCAATGATCTCCATGCGGTCACGCAGGGCAGGGTGAATGGTATTCAGGGTATTGGCCGTTGCGATGAACATGATCCTCGACAGGTCAAAATTAATTTCCAGGTAGTTATCATGAAATTCGACATTCTGCTCAGGGTCAAGGATCTCAAGCAGGGCTGCCTGGGGATCTCCCTGTATGCTGTTCCCGCTTACCTTATCAATTTCATCGAGTACAAAGACCGGGTTCGAAGACTTTGCTTTTTTCAGGCTCTGTATGATCCTTCCCGGCATTGCGCCAATATATGTTTTGCGGTGGCCGCGTAACTCAGCCTCATCCCTCACACCACCCAGCGACATTCGTATATATTTCCTGCCAAGGGAACGGGCAACGGATTTTCCAAGAGAGGTTTTTCCAACTCCCGGAGGCCCTACCAGGCAAAGAATTGGTGATTTATGATCTTTCTTTAATTTTATTACGGCAAGGTGTTCGATGATCCTTTCCTTAACTTTCTCCAGTCCATAATGGTCTTCATCAAGGATCTTCTGTGCGTTGTTCAGGTCGAGGTCATCAGGTGTGAACTCATTCCATGGCAGTTCGACAAGCATCTCGAGGTAGTTCACCTGTATTGAATATTCGGCAGCCTGCGGATTCATGCGCTGCAACTTTCTCAGCTCACCATCAAAGATATCTTTAACCTCTTTCGACCATTTTTTATGAGATGCAATTTCTTTCATCTCATTGATCTCCTGTTCATAAGGGCTGCCACCGAGCTCTTCCTGGATGGTCTTTAACTGCTGGTTGAGCAGAAAGTCACGCTGTTGCTTATCAAGGTCGGTCTTGACCTTATCCTGAATCTGGTTCTTCAGCTCCAGCACCTGCATCTCGCGACTCAGCGCTTTCAGTACCTTATTGGCACGTTCAAGGAAATCAGAAACTTCAAGGAGCTCCTGCTTTTCCCTGATCTCTATATTCAGGTTTGAAGATGCAAAGTTGACCAGAAACACAGGGCTTTCAATGTTTTTAATGGCGAATGCGGCATCAGAAGGCAGGTTTGGCGACATCTTAATGATCTGCATCGACATATCCTTCACAGAGGATATCAAAGCCTTAAAGCCTTCATCATTCTTATCGACTTCATGCTCCAGAGTTTCAAAAGTAGCCACTTTTGCCTTGAAATACGGGTCTTTCTGAAACAGTTCCAGCAGCCTGAAACGTTTCTTCCCCTGTATGATCGCCGTAGTGCTGCCATCAGGCATTTGCAGTATCTTGATGATCTGGGCCACAGTCCCGACGTGGTACAGGTCGTCAGCATCGGGATCCTCTATATTTATATCGCGTTGTGAAATTACCCCAATGATCTTATCACCGGCATATGAATCCTTTATCAGCTTAATAGATTTATCCCTGCCAACAGTGATGGGTATCACCACTCCGGGGAACAATACATTATTTCTCAGTGGAAGAACAGGAAGCTCCTCAGGTATCTTTTCATTATTCATCTGAGCTTCATCCTCATTGGATAGCAGAGGGATGAATTCTGTTTCGCCATCAATAATATCTGAGAAATCAAGTAAATCTTTGTCAGTAAAATGCTCCATATCTATGGTCAAAATGTCAGTATGTCAGTAAATGCAGTTGCGTAGAAAATTATAAGGATTATACTCATAATGCCCGCCAATTGTTACATATAAGGCGTGTTCATTTTCCCGCCTGCGCAGCTTTGTTTCAATATGGGAATTGTGTCAAGATTTGTGCCAAAGAAGGCGGGGGAAAGAGGAAATCTGAAATCTGATAGCAGAAATCTGAAATCAGAAATATGCTCATCACCCGGCACTCGGCACCCGGCAC
>JAGLEK010000043.1 GCA_023145125.1 Bacteroidales bacterium
GAACCAGTGTGATCAATTATTGCGGCCATGGCTCCCCCACTTCCTGGGGGTCGACAGGTTTCAGTAATAGTAACGTAGCCTCATTATCAAATGGCAACATGACTCCTTGGATCGTTTCCGTTGCCTGTAACAATGGTGACTTTCATACAGGAACCTGTTTTGCCGAGGCATGGTTGCGCAAGGATGGCGGAGGTGCAGTAATGTTTCTTGGCGCATCCATCAGCCAGCCCTGGGATCCCCCAATGCGTGGGCAGGACTACTTTGCCGATATGTTTACCGGAGGTTATGACTATTCAGCACATTCAGGACAAAATGGGATCAACACAACTGAAGGCAGAACCACCCTGGGGGCAATTATTTTCAACGGACTGGTGCTCCTGACCACCGAATCAGGAGGCTCCTCTGACTGGGAAACAGCCAAAACATGGAATCTCTTTGGTGATCCTTCCATGCAGGCCAGGTCGGATGTCCCGGCCGAACTTTTACTTTCTACCAATGTGGTGATGGTAGGCATCCCATTTGCAACTACTGTGACTACCGGTGGCAATCCTGTTGAAGGTGCCATGGTTACACTGAGTCAAAATGATACTTATTTTACCGGAATCACCGATGCTTCCGGGAATGTTAGCATTACCCATACCTTAATACCGGGCGATGCCTTGCTGGTGGTTACAGGATTTAATACCGAAACAATTTATGAAACTGTTTCTGTGGTTCCATCAGCAGGTGCTTATGTGATCTACAGCAGCCATAGTGTGAACGATGCTTCAGGAAATGGAAACGGAATGCTGGATTATGGTGAATCACCAATGCTTAGCATCGCCCTGAACAATGTGGGTACCTCTGATGCATTAAATGTAGAGGTGATCCTTTCAACAGAAGATGAATATGTTACAATCACCGATGGCGAAGAAAACTATGGGACTATTTCTGCAGGTGAGATCGTTCAGATCGCTGATGCTTTTGCCATTGAGATTGCTGCAGATATTCCGGATGGGCATGGCATTATTTTTAATATTGAATCTACAGGCGATGCAACATGGAGCAGTAGCTTTTCTGAAACCGGCCACGCCCCTGAGCTTGTTCTTGGCGGGTATAGCATTGATGATGCCGGTGGCAACGGAAACGGGAAACTGGATCCTGGTGAAACCGTTGATCTGACCATTACGGTTAGTAACGATGGATCTTCGGATGCCGACGGGGTAGCTGCACTCCTTGCTACTACAAGCGAGTATATCGTTATTGATGAGGCCAGTATGAACTACGGGCCTGTGGGAGCCGGCGGCTCAGAAGAACAAACATATGTTGTAACAGCAGGATCAGATGCACCGGCAGGACATACAGCACAGTTCAGCCTCGATATAAGCGCAAACCTTGGTGTTATCGGTAGTGGTGAGTTTTTTATTATCGTTGGACAGATTCCTGTCCTGGTGATCGATGTAGATGGAAATAACAATTCGGCCGATGTAATGATGGATTGCTTCGGTGATCTGAGTGTTGGTGCCGACATGGTCGAAGGATGGCCTGATGATATGGGCCTCTATTCTTCCATATTTGTTTGTCTTGGTATTTATCCTGATAACCATGTGCTGACTTCGGCACAGGGACAGGAGCTTGCCAATTTTCTCAATAATGGTGGCAGGGTTTACATGGAAGGTGGGGATACCTGGTACTATGATCCGGCAACACCTGTACATGCCTTATTTAACATTCAGGGCACTGAAGATGGTGGTGGCGACCTGAGTACCCTCCTCGGACAGTCAGGGACCTTTACCGAAGGCCTGACATTCGATTATGGTGGAGAAAGTAACTATATCGACCGCATCAGCCCTACAGGAAGTGCTTTTACAATCTTTGCAAACCAGTCGCCTGCCTATAATAATGCTGTTGCTTATGACGAGGGCAATTATCGCACCATCGGTGCTTCATTTGAATTTGGCGGATTAACGGCTACCGGCACAAGCATAGAATACCTGATGCACCTCTACCTCGATTTCTTCGATATTGAGAGCATTTGGGTTAGCGTACCTGAAGGTGTCAATAATGAAGTGTCAGTCGGACAGCCTTATCCCAATCCGTTCACAGGTGAAACGAACCTGAGTTTCTCACTTGAGAAAGCCGGAAATGTCAGCATTGATGTTTACAATATGAGCGGACAAAAGATCAGCTCTCTTGTGAACGCCAACTTTAATGCAGGTTCGCATACCATTAAGTGGAATGCAGGAGCAGAAGGTGTTTCCGAAGGAATATATTACCTGCGAATGCAAACAGAAAATAAAGTGGTCACCCGAAAAGTGATCTTGATGAACTAATAAATGTTTAACTGAAATGGAAAGGGAATCTGGAAAAAAGGTTCCCTTTTTTTATATTCGATACTCGATATGCGAGATTCGAGATTCGAAATTGGCTCACATATCGGATCTCGAATATCGAATTTCATAGGTTTATTTTGAGGTGGCGAGTTTGTTCCGGCCGGCAAACATAACAAATAGCAACCCAATCGTTCCCCAGCTGAAAACGGAGATGCTCCAGAAAAAGTCAAACAGCTTACTGCCAACAACATCATAAATATTACCGCCTATCAACAGGCAACTGATGACAAATACAATTTTAAAGAAAAGGGTCATCTTCCTGAATTTAAATAAGAGGTAAACTACCAGTGGCAGTGTAAAAATGAATGCATTGTAACTTGTAAATGCCAACAGGGGAATGATGGCAATGAGTATGATATACATGCGGGCTGCTCGATCACTAAGCCCGCTTTTCAAATAAAACCATAGTAGCATCAGGGCGAGGATCAGGATTGTGATCAATTGATAAATAAGCTGGCCGGCTCCGGTCAGGGGGATCAGTGCAAGGGGCGTATACCTTGCGAGTATGGAAAATATCGTGTGATTACCGGCCGATACGAGCTCTTGCTTGTCTCCCAGTTCAATGCTTAGTTCTTGAAACCATGAAGAAAACAGGCTGAAGTATTCGCCGGGATTGGAATAAAAAGCCATGGGAGCAAAAAACATCAGGACAGTGAAAGCACTGAAATACAATAGTTCCCTGAATCGCCCCATGATGATGAGAAGGGGGATGAAGATCAGCCCGAATGGTTTTATAAAAATACTAATTGCTATCAGGGCCCCGAAACCAGCAGCCTTGTGCTTATCAAGCAAAGCAAGTGCGTAAACATAGAGGCCGAGGAGTAAAAGATTGACCTGCCCCAGGTGCAATTCCCTGAAAAAATGTGTCCCGACAATGACAATTCCTAAAATGAAGCTGGCAGTGATCCTTGAATTCATTGGCAAGCTGCCAAGAAAAACCGTTTTTATTTTAACCAGTACAAATCCTAAAATGATCGTGAGCAACAGCCAGTAAAGGAGTTTGCCGGCGGTGAATCCAAGGGGGATAAATGGAACAAACAATAAGGCAGCCGGCGGTGAGTACTTAAAAACATAATGGAAGTAAGGGTCTTCTTCAACTCCCCTGTACAGATCCCCACCATCTACAAGCCTTTCTGCTGCCCTGTAGTAAACTTCAAGGTCAACCATTTCCAAACGTCCATTGATCAGTTCAGCGCTTAAGCTGCCGGCACTGACCAGCACCAGGAAAATGATCCACATGTAATTATTCCGCAAGAATTCTTTTATGATCACCATTAGGGTTGATGTGCCTGAATTTCCTGATAAAGATATGAAGAATTCGTGCTACGAACTACATATCAGATATTTTGAAAAGTTTGATATCTGAGATTTTTATGTAACAAATACTTATTTATCCGGTCATATATAAAATAACTGTTATAAGGAAATGCTTATAAACCAGATAATTATGATACAATTAACGATTTTTAACAGTCTTCTGCGAAAATAATCGTAATAAAACTTGCTTCTACGACGTTTGTCGTATATATTTGTACGAAACTTATCGTAGATAAATTATATATGATGGCAGAAAAGAAGAACAAACCCACTGAAGCAGAACTTAACATCCTGACTATATTATGGGAGCAGGGGCCAAGTTCGGTGCGGATCGTAAATGCTGAACTTAACAAAATGCGCAGTGTAGGTTATACCACTACTCTAAAGCAGCTACAGATCATGCATGAAAAGGGGCTGGTTTCCCGGGTTAATGATGGGCGTACGCATATTTATACTGCTGAGAGAGGGAAGGAGGAAACCCAGAAACAATTACTCGATCGTTTGCTTGATGCTGCTTTTGGCGGGTCGGCATCAAAGTTGGTGATGCAGGTATTGGGAAATCACAAATCGAGCCGGAAGGAATTGGAAGAGATCAAGAAGCTGATCCAAAAACTTGAGGAGGACCATTCATGAATATAATTCAGAATATTTTTTCAGAGCAATTTATCTATGCCTTAGGCTGGACCCTGCTCCATTCATTATGGCAGGGGGCCTTAATAGGTATCCTCATTGCCGGTGCAATGGTCTTTCTGCACAGCTATACTGCAAAATTGAGGTATTTTATTTACAGTATTTCCTTATTTCTGGTTGCAGGACTGGCTGTAATCACCTTTATCAGCACATATTTGTCTTTTCAGCCGGAAGATGAAAATCTGGTGTCCGGGAAAAGCTCTGCAATGTATGTTGCGGGGTCTGCTGACAACATCCGGCCGGTTTATGTACAGGAACGATCCGAAAATAAACTGGGTGTCATTATACATAATACTGCGGTATATTGCCGAACCCATATCCCATTATTTGTGACGATATGGCTCCTTGGAATGCTTGCTTTTATGCTCAGGTTTTTTGGGGGTTATGCTCTTGTCAGGCGTTATCGCTACCATCGGACACGAGCTGTTGGAGGTGAATGGGGCCAGAAATTCCGGAAGCTTGCACAACGGATTGAGGTGAGGGCAAACGTTCGCCTTTTGGAATCAGCATTGGTCAAGGTGCCTATGGCCATCGGCTATCTTAAGCCTGTTGTTTTATTACCCCTGGGAGCACTGAACGGGGTCCCGGCATTGCAAATGGAGGCTATCCTGGTACATGAACTGGCTCATATTCGCCGCCGGGATTACCTCATGAATTTGATACAATCACTAATGGAAGCCGTCTTTTTTTACCACCCGGTGGTATGGTGGCTTTCCGGGAATATCAGGATTGAAAGAGAAAACATATGCGACGATATCGCAATAACTATAACCGGAAATACTATGGAATTCGCAAAAGCACTAACAAACATTCAGGAACTTAACCTGATGGCTCCCGGGCTTGCAGCCGGATTGAGCGGGAAAAGCAAAAACAGGCTGGTAAACCGTATCCGGCGCATCGCCGATAAGCCAAAACTCCATGCAGGCCTGGCTGAAGGGTTTATTGCTGCCAGCATATTGCTGATCAGTCTTATCGGCCTGTCGGCAGCAGCCATGATCACCTATCCGGCAGAGAACCGGTTCAACATACCCTTAAACTTTGATGATGGCGGCAGCGGACTGCCGGAGATCAGCTATTATTACGTGCATGTCGTCCTGCCGGATACAACTGAAAAGAAAAAACAGGAAGCTGAAAAGGCTGAACAGGAGCGCATGAAGGAGATTGAGGCGGCTGTTGAAGCCGAACTTAAAGTTGTTCAGGCACAAATGGAGGCTATTGAGACTGAGATGATTCATGTTCAGGCCAGGGAGGCTTATGAGAAAGCAATGCAAGAGGTATACGCCAACCAGGAAGTTTACCAGGCAGAGATGCAAGCGGCCATGGAAACATACAGGCAGGCCATGAAAGAAGCTCAGATAAATATGCAGGGCGTGCAATCGAATCTGCCTCAGCTCTATCATAGCTCTGGCAATTACCATACCTATGGTGGTGATTCACTGCTGCGGATATATGAACATACTGGTAATTATGTTATTTATGGCGACAGCCTTCATGATTTCTATACTGATCAATGGACAGATGTGTTTGCAGATTATGATGAAATTGAAGCCATGGCCGGCTTTGAAGAAAACATGATGCTTGTTGAGATTCAGCTTGATGAACTCAAAGATTTATATGAGGATATGGAATTTGAAGTCCCTGATTTTGAGTTTCCGGA
>JAGLEK010000430.1 GCA_023145125.1 Bacteroidales bacterium
GGCTTTGTCTTCCATAAAGAAGCGCTCGGAATAATTTATACCCCACATGATAATGGCAAACTGGAAGAGGGGGTAGGCGAATCGGTTCAGTTCTTTTAAGATCTTGAAGTCGAACCTGAAACCGCATGAATGCCAGGTATAAATCAGTACGCTGATACTGGTGATACTGCTCCCTATGGCTCCACCCCAGAGAAATCCTATAAAGGACATGTCGTAATAGAATACCCCGATCACCTGGAAGCCAGACCTGAGTACGCCCAGGGCCAAATTAAGCAGGATGAACTTCCTGACCTTCTTCTCGTTCCGGTATAGGGCAGCAGCCGTCATATTGATGGCCCGGTTGATGCCAATGATGATGGCCAGGTAACCGTAACTTTCAAAATCCTGCAGGGCCGGCTGGGTGAATATGCTTCCGATATAGTCGCGGAATACCCATGCCAGCCCAAGGATGATCAGGCCCCTGAAGAGTATGGAGTTCAAAACGGTAGATACCAGCTTATGATACCCGCTTTCCCTGTCTTTATGGTCGTAGTAGAACCTTGAAATGGCATTGCCCATGGAGAAAAGGGCTACTGTGAATACCAGGCTGGTGATGATCTCGCTGATGCCAAGCTGTGAGAAGTCGACCGGGCCAAGTCTGTCGGGGCCTTCTATTATAGGCTGAATGATAAGCTGCAGTCCCGGTGGTAGGGCAGCAACCACAACATAGATTGCGGAAAGTTTAAAATACTCCTTCAGGTTGAGCTTCATGCAAAAGGATTAATCAGAACAAAAATAGGGAATCTAAATTAATGCGAAGTTAATAAACGTTAATAGGGATGACATCATGTAAATAAATGCCATTCCTGACCCACAGCTAATAATCAATTACTCTTCACTTTCTTACTCCACTTTTGCACATTATATATACTGGCATTAAGCTCAAAGCCTATAAGAAGTGCAATGGCATTTATGTTTATATACAGCATAAGAATGATGATGGTGCCGATAGAACCATAAAGCTTATTGTAATGGGCAAAGTTGTTGATGTAAATGTTGAAGAAGGCGATAAATATTACGGCCAGGACGGTGGCCATGGTTGAGCCGGGAGAGATAAACCTGAATACTCGTTTTCCCGCCGGGGCCAGGTAATAGATAAAGGAGAAACTCAGGAAGATGAGCAGGCTGAGAATGATCCACTTCATGATCTGTATAAGGACGATGGTAAAGCCGCTTGTGATGATGCTGTGCTCTGAAACATAGTTCAGGAATATCGGTGTAAGGATAAGCAAAGCTGCAGTAATGATGATGATGGTCACCAGAATGAGCTGCAATCCCAGGGAAACCATGTGCATCTTAAGCCAGGAGCGGGTTTCCATCTTATGGGCAGAGCGGGTAAATGCTTTCATGATGCCGATCATTCCGCTGTTCGAGAAATAAAAGGCCATTATGAAACCCAATGACAGCAATCCTCCGTTGTGCTTGCTTATTATTTCGGTGATGGTGCTTTCCAGAAAGCGGAATACTTGTTCCGGGAACATGTTCGACAGGGTATTGAGCAGCGATTCCTGCAATCCAGTTACCGGGATGTAAGGGATAAGGGTAAATAAAAACAATATTCCGGGAAAAATGGCCAGTGTGAAGGTGAACGAAAGGGAGTTTGCCCTTGAAAGCAATGAACTTTTCCTGATCCCCCTGAGAAAGAACTGCACAACATCATAAATAGGCATCTTCTCAAAACCCGGCAGGGTCAGTTTGCGCATGTAAAACATGAATAACCTGAAAATCCTGGTATTCTTTAACCGGGTGATGGGGTTTCTGCTATGATTCTTTTGCTGCACCAATATCAGATTGCTTTTAAGCTGAGGTCGAGGCTTCTTACCTGGTGTGTCAATGCGCCGACAGAGATGAAATCCACTCCTGTTTCAGCAACCTCCCTGAGCGTTTCTTCGGTGATCCCTCCTGAAGCTTCAGTTTCATATTTACCACCCACGATTCCGACAGCGGCCTTCATGTCGGCAATGCTGAAATTATCGAACATGATCCTGTCAATACCACGGGTTTCCATAACCTCCCTGAGCTCTTTCAGGTTCCTTACCTCTATCTCTATCTTCAGATTCCTTTTGTTTTCTTCCAGGTATTCCTTTGTAGCCCTGATGGCTTTGCCAATACCTCCTGCAAAGTCAATATGGTTGTCTTTGATCATGATCATGTCATACAGTCCCATGCGATGGTTTACCCCGCCTCCGATGCGGACGGCCTCTTTCTCAAAGTACCTGAAGTTTGGTGTGGTCTTGCGAGTATCGAGCAGTTTGGTGTGCAG
>JAGLEK010000431.1 GCA_023145125.1 Bacteroidales bacterium
GTGGGCTGGTAATCCACCACGATCAGGTTTTCCATATGCTTTTTCATGCTCGCGATCATGTCGGGATCGGTTTCACGATTGACAACAAGTGAATGGTCGAAACGGGCTACGATATTGTTCTTCACGATGGCCTTGAGGTCTTTGAAATCCATCACCATGCCTTTCTTGGGAGAGTTATTGTCGGTGATCGGAATTCCTGTAACAGTTACAAAAAGTTTATATGAATGCCCGTGTATGTTACGACATGGGCCGTCATAGTCCTTAAGCACATGGGCCATTTCGAAATTGTACATTTTGGTGATCCTGATCTTTGCCATAACTAATTCATTTTCATGAATGAAGAAACATAGCTGCTGCCACTTTGTTCATCTGTCAGCCTGAGGATATATAAACCGGCAGGCAGCATGCTGCAATCTATCGTTGTGCTACCCGATTCAATAATATCAGTAACAACCCGGTTTCCGGTTGAATTATAGATCATTAGTTGAGCAGCGGCAGAAGGAGTATTCAAATTCACATACAAAGTGTTTACAACAGGATTGGGATAAAAGCCGGCGTCCAGCTTAGTTCCGGCTTCATTTATGCCTGCCGACCCTTCCCAGATAGCATACACAAACTCGGGATGATCAACAAAAGGGTTCCTGTTATCCTGGTATGAAAACACAACATTATTACGATTGATCTCGAAGGCATCAGGCGGATCCTGTTCATGCCAGTCGAGCAGGGTGCTGAGCCTCCCGTGTTCAGGAGCAGGCGAGGTATTGACCGCATCGACAGCTGTCAGGTCAAGTTCCCCGTTATCACCTTCATAGCGTACATCCATGTAAAGAATCATGCGTGCCACATCACCTTTCACTGCATCGCGCGGTTCCCAGGTATAAGTGGTGTAATAACATCCTGTTGCCTCGGAGTGCTGCTGCCCTCCTTCGTCAAAATCCTTATTGCCACGATCAGAATTTACTGAGGCATCGGTGGGCCTGATCATGTGTGCATCCGTACCACATGGCGGGTCATTGCCAAAATCGCCATGCGACTTTGCCCACACATGCTCACGGTTCCAGTCGTTAACGCCTCCGCCAAAGGTACTTTTGGCCTGTGACCTTCCGGTGTAAAGCAAAATTACATTATTGGAATTCTGTGGATCTTCATCCGATTCAGGGAGAATATAATCACGCAATTCATTATATGTGGGCTCATCGTGGCCGTCAATTATATTATGCAATACTGCCTTCAATTCCTCACCATATAAGCCCTCCGTGCCATTGTAGTACCCGGGAGGGATCTGTGCCTTGAGGTTAAAAACACAAATAAAGGCTAACAAAAATAAAACCGTTGCTTTGTTCATTTCAATAGAGATCGTGTTATAACATTTCATTAAGATGCAGCGCCAGCAGCACTGCAAGAAGTATCAGCAGCAGGCCGGCAGCAAGCCCGGCAAAAGTAGTATAAATAATCCTGCCGTTTCGTTTTCCCATATACATCCCCGCAACAGATAATATGGCAGTGATGACCGTAATGGCTGCAATATATTCACCTGATACCGGCCGCAGCAGGCCATAGCCGAGGCCAATCACAAATGCATTCAGGGAAGAGGCAAAGGAAACAGCCACTAATTCGCCATATCTGCTGAGATCATAGGATTTCTGTTCCGGCCTGGCACGAAATGCCGAATATATCAGCTTAACGCCGATCAGCAGAATGATCGTTTCGGCAAATGGTATTGCCAGCCAGCCCATCGAATGGGCAAATGAATTCCCCGACCAGGAGCCCAGCCAGAAAAACCCTGCCTGGAAAATCAGAAATGCAATGGCAGCCATGAAGACCTCTGAAACACACAGGCATTTATAAATACCACCCCAGAAGGCAGCATTAAAGGCTACCAGCCCGATCGACAGTGCAATGATTATTATATAGAGGTATTCTATCATTTGAGATTACACAAGGTCAACAATTTTTTCCAGCCAGCGGGCATCTGTTTCATCGAAAGATGCATGCTCTTTGCTGTCTACATCCAACACGCCAATTACATCACCTTCTGAGGTTTTTAAAGGGATGACGATCTCCGAATTCGATCTTGAGTCGCAGGCAATATGGCCCGGAAATGCATGCACATCCTGAACAACAACCGTCTCTCCCCTGTTCACCCCTGCCCAGCAAACGCCTTTGTCCTTTTCAAGCAATATACAGGCAACAGGCCCCTGGTAAGGGCCAACGATGAGCTCACCATCTTCCAGCAGGTAAAATCCTGTCCAGAAGAAATAATCCATCTTATGATGCAAAACAGCAACAATGGTAGCCATGCGTGCAAGCGGGTAATCCTTGTCTTTGAGCAAATCACTTATCTGCCCGAACAGTCTTTCGTATCTTTTTTCCTTTTTGCTTTTTTCCATCATTAAGCTCTTTTCCCGGCTTTCAGCATAAACAGTGGTGAGGCGAGCATCAGGCCCAGGCTCACTATCACAATGCCCCATCCTATACCAAACAGATCGGCAAAGATACCAATTAGAGGGGCAAGTATAGCAGCCGTCAAGGATTTTACCTGCGAATCGACCGACAGGACAGAGGCCAGCACATTATTGCTGACACTGCTTCCCAGGTATGCCACCCCTGCCGGCTTGCGCAAATTTTCGATCATATATACCATAATAAAGAAAACCACCGAGATCACCCAGAGTTCAGCTGTATAAAAGATCCCGCTCAGCACACCGCAAAGCAATCCAAGCAGTATCGTTAAATTCAGCGGTGCTGACAGAGATGAAAATCTGTCGGAAAAACCTCCTGAGTACCTTGAAGCCATTGAGGAAAGAAGGTAAACCAGGAAGAATACCATGCCTATCATCACAGAGGTCCTTTGCTCGCCACTCAGCCCCGGCATGAAAGGCATGGCAATGGCCCAGACGGCAACCACCGCCTGCAGATAATCCTTAACAGCCTTATAGTAACCACTGTAAACAGATAAGCTGCCAATGATCTTCAGCACTTTACGGGACTTCAGGGCCGTAATGAGTGACAGAAAGATTTCCTTGAAGTTGCGCTTTATCAATGACCAGTCTGCTTTCTGCATGTTCCCGTCGAGAAATTTCGGGTAGGTGGCCACCAATATAAGGTCCAGCACATAAGGAATAACTGAAAACAGGAATATGTACCTGTAGCTGCCCGAAAAGAACACAATGGCTGCCCCGCTCAATGCCGCTAATGCCGAACCCATCTGCGACCATGATCTCGTGTGTCCGTAGTAATGTACTTTTTGATCTTCCCAGCCTTTTGTCGACAGATAATGGAAGATCATTGCTTTATGGTTCCCACTGCGGAATGCTTCTCCAAGAGAAAATATTATCATGGCAGCCATAAACTCCATATAGCTTTCTGCAAAAAAGAATATGATAAAGGAAAAAATGTAGAATACAAATGCCATGATCAAGGTGCGGCGCCGGCCAAAAGCATCTGCCACAATGCCCGAGGGTATCTCAAAAATGTTTACAGTGATCTCCCTGGCCGCATAAAGGGTTCCGATTGCCAGAAAGCTCAGGCCTTTCTCCAGAAAGAATAATATCAGGAATGCCTCAAAAAAGCGGAGGTTCTTAAAGAATCCGTACAGGCAGAAGCGGTAGTACTGTATGTCCTTGCTGAAAGATACGGGCATGCGGTAAAGATAAGGAAATGAATTGTCGATT
>JAGLEK010000432.1 GCA_023145125.1 Bacteroidales bacterium
ACAACACATGAATGGAAGGTTTTTGACGAGATCCCTGCCGGCGATTATACGGGTATAAGTTTTACCTTCGGGATCAATGAGGAGAAGAACCAGTCGCTGATGTTCACCGACCACCCGGAATCCCTGATGTTCTGGCCGCAGTACCTTGGCGGAGGATATCATTACATGAAACTGAACGGAAAATGGCTGGATACAAATCAGTTTGAGCGGCCATATGATTTTCATCTGGGGATAGGACAGATCTATGATCCGCAGTCGGGTGAGGTCACCGGCTTTATCCAGAACTATTTTGAAGTGGAGGTGCCGGGATCATCCCTAATGATCAATGTTGGTGAAGAAACACCTATCGACCTGGTGATGCATGTCGACAGATGGTTCAGGAACCCGCACACCTACGACCATAACTACTGGGGAGGGGATATTATGCAGAAGCAGGATGCGATGAAGGTGGGGTGTGAGAATGGATGGGACGTGTTTGGGGTGTTGGGTTTTGGGTTTTGAGTTTTGGGTTTTGAGTGTTGGGTGTTGAGTGTTGGGTGTTGGATGGAGGTACAAGGTACAAGGTGCGGGGTTTGCGGAAACCATCCCCCGTCCCCCGTCCCAACGTAAATGACTTAGATGCAAAGAATAATAATATACTGTTTGTTGGTGATACTGCTGTTTGGTTGCAAGCAAAAGGATGATCCTGTTCCCATCCCGGCAGGGGCTACGCCATATGTCATAGAGGTTCCCTTTGGTTTTCCGCAGAAGATGAACATCCCGGAAAACAATCCCATGACTGTGGAAGGTGTTGAATTAGGCCGTTACCTGTTTTATGACGGCCGCATGTCAGGGCGTACCCACCCCGATTCACTGATGAGCTGTGCCACCTGCCATCTGCAGCACAATTCTTTTGAATGCGGGATCGACCATCCGGTTTATGAAAATGGCTTTACACATGGACTTACAGGTATTCCCACTCCCCACCTGATGCTGCCCATGATCAACCTGGTCTGGAATATGAATGGATACCTGTGGAATGGCAAAATATCCAATGATAACCCTAATTCATCCTTCAGGAATATCGAGGACCTTGTGTGGATGGGTGTGCTTGCACCGCATGAGATGAACGGCGACACCAATCGCACCAAAGCTGTGATCGCCGCCATTCCCGGTTACCCGGAAATGTTCAGAAAAGCATTCGGGTCAGAAAAAGTTACCATGCAAAGGATCAGCATGGCTGTGGCACAGTTTGTACGCACCTTAATTTCATCCAATGCAAAATTCGATCGTTACATGAGAGGGGAGGAGCAACTTACGGCATCAGAATTGAGTGGTTTTGTTCTTTTTACAACAGAAGAGGGCGCCGATTGCTTCCATTGCCATGGAGGGTTCGGGAATCCGCTGTTTACTACTAATCTCTTTTATAATAATGGTAAGGATACCGTATTTCCGGGCACTGACGACAGGTATGCTCTCACGAGTGATCCCATGGACCTGGGTGCTTATAAGGCTACCACTCTCAGGAATATTGAACTTACCGGCCCATACATGCATGACGGAAGATTTGCAACACTGGAAGAAGTGGTTGATTTCTATGCGCATGGCTTGCTCTGGTCTCCCTATATCAACCCCCTCATGCACCATATTGCCAACGGGGGAACACAGCTGATCCCATCGGAAAAAGCTGATCTTATTGCCTTCATTAAGACCCTTAGGGACGATGAGTTTCTGTCAAATACGGAATTCGGGCCACCGGAAGAACTGCCGGAGTGAATAAGGAAAA
>JAGLEK010000433.1 GCA_023145125.1 Bacteroidales bacterium
GTTATATTTATTATTGAGTAGGTGTTGTCACTCAGAGCGAAGTCGAGGAGCAACACTCAAAACCTCAAAGAGAGGCAACTCAAGCCCCCGTCAAGCTTCCTGAACTCTGATACGTCGAGAACGATGGTATTATAGTCGGCAGATCTTATGTTTTCCAATGTCATCGGATAACCTTCAGGTACAAGCACTGTTCCGTTCAGCCAGAGGGAATTGGCCGCATAGGCTTCATTATCCGGGACCGGAATGATGTCATAATGACTTAAGGCAGGATGCTTTCCCAATGCACTCACCCCAAGCAATATATTGTTTTCCAGGTATGAAATCCCTGACTTAAGATGCAGCATTCCGGAAATTTCTATTATAGAGGCTGTCATGCCATGATTTTTCAGGATGTGTCCCAGTTGATTGGCCCCTTCAATATTTGTCCGTTCCGAAAGGCCGATAAAATAGTGGCTGCCGGCCATCATCACATCGCCTGCCTCCAGGGTTCCTGGCGGACGGATATGTTCAATTTTATCATAAAAGAGGGTAATTGTTTCTTCCATTTCCCTTACCTCTCCACGTCGGGATTGAGCTCCAGGATTCGTGACCACTGCCATGGCCGGGGTCAGCAGGGCGGTATCTTCCACAAAAGTGCTGTCGGGGTAGTCGTTATCCGGTGGAAGGACCGTAACCTCCAGCCCACAGGCCTCAAGCGCCTTAATGTACTTAGAATGTTGTTGCAGGGCAAGATCATAATCAGGTAAGCCTAAACCGGCAGTGCTTATTCCTTCAATGATCCTTTTGCATGGCGTACGTACGATGGCTTTGGTGAAGCGCATGAGGTAAAGTTAGGCATTTATCGTATATTTATCCCATGGAGAAGGTCCCGGACTTCCAGAAAACCCTTTTTGAACAGATACGAGAACGTCTTCCAACCGATGCATCTTTTGTTCATGAAATCGCTGAATTGCTTAGTATCAGTTACGACAGTGCATACCGGCGTATACGTGGGGAAAAAGCCCTGGATATCCAGGATTTATACATTCTTGCAGATTCGTACAGCCTCTCGATCGATACCCTTTTCAGGCGTCACGGTAATAAAATTGTGTTTGATTATTTTACCCTTGAGCCGGATAAACTTGGATTAAAGGAATGGCTGGGGCTCATACTGTCCGACACTAAAAAGATAAGCCAGACTTCGGAGAAGCAAATTATTTATGCTGCCAAGGACCCGCCTGTCTTTCATAATTTTCTGATCCCGGAACTTGCAGCATTTAAAATCTTTTTCTGGCAAAAAACACTATGCCACTTTCCGGAATTCAAAGATAAGAAGCTACGCCTGGATGATGCCGATATGGAGATCATTGATATGGGGCGGCAACTCCTGTCTGTTTCAAATAAGATCCCGACTATTGAGATCTGGAATGAAGATACTTTTAACATTACACTTCGCCAGATAGAGTACTATAAGGTATCCGGCTATTTTGAGAAAGAAGATGATATTTTAAACCTTTGTGATAAACTCGAAAAGTGGGTCAACCATATTAGGAAACAGGCCGAACATGGTTATAAATTCCTTTACGGTGAGCCGGCTGAAGGGATAGAGAACACGTTTAGCATGTACGAGAACGAAGTGGTTTTAAATGATAATACCATTTTGGTCAAAAGTGATGCATCCACTACCGTATACCTTACTTTTAATACGCTCAGCCTTCTGATCACACAAAGCCCGGCATTTTGTAAAAACGTGGATAATTATTTCAATAAGCTCATTACAAAATCCCACCTGATCAGCGTATCCGGGGCCAAAGAGAGGAACCGATTTTTCAATAAACTGTTACAGATCATTGAGGAATTCAAAAAAAGGATGGAACAACACTAGTGTCAAGTCAAGCGCATTTTAGCCACACCAAGCCTTGCTCTTTTTGCTGCTGACTTCTTTAAAAAATCATTGCGTAGCTACGGCTATGCTCAAATTTTTTGCATCGTCAGCAACAAAAATTTCTACGACTTATGCGACACAAT
>JAGLEK010000434.1 GCA_023145125.1 Bacteroidales bacterium
CCCGCAATAACATCACCCGGGTAGTGTACTCCAAGATAGATCCTGCTATAGGCGATCAGGTCGGCCCAGATGAGAATTAGCAAAAGCATCCATGGATTTTTCTTCCCCAGCAGGGAGATCACAAACACAGCAATGGCAAAAATATTGGATGCATGAGAGGAATAGAAACCGAATGAGCCCCCACATTTTCCATTGACCAGGTGAACCATCCCATCCAATGCAGGATCATTACAGGGCCGGAGCCTTTGAAACACATCTTTAAACAGATGAACAGATATCTGGTCACTCAGGAATATGAGCAAGGCAGCAAATAGAATCACGATCCAGATCTTACTGTAATACTTTCGCCATAAAATAAAGAGGAACAAGGCATAAACCGGGATCCAGATGAATTTGTCGCTGGCCCAGAACATAATAAAATCCCAGAAGCTGTTATGGGCTCCGTTCAGGATCAGGAACAGGTCCGTATCCCAGGTATTCAGCATATTTAGGAAACTATTCATTCAGCTTGTCCCAGATAAGGTCTTTCAATTCTGCGAGCCCTTTTTGTGCAATAGAACTGATAAATATATAAGGTACATCAGGCAGTTCTTTCTCTATCTCAGCTTTTAGCTCATCGTCGATCATGTCAGACTTTGTGACAGCCAGTATTCTTTGTTTGTCAAGCAGTTCAGGGTTATATTGCTGCAACTCCCTTAAAAGTATCCCATATTCGTCAGCGATATCGTTTGTATCGCAGGGCACCATAAAAAGCAGCAGTGAGTTTCTTTCAATATGCCGGAGGAAACGCAGTCCGAGGCCCTTTCCCTCATGTGCCCCTTCAATTATGCCGGGGATGTCGGCCATCACGAAAGAACGATGGTCGCGATATGAAACAATGCCAAGATTCGGCGTCAGCGTTGTAAAAGGATAGTCTGCAATTTCAGGTTTAGCAGCTGATACAACAGACAGGAGTGTGGATTTCCCTGCATTCGGGAAACCAACAAGTCCAACGTCGGCAAGCAGTTTCAATTCCAGGGTGATCCAGGCTTCTTCACCCGGTTCTCCGGGCTGGGCATAGCGGGGTGTCTGGTTGGTAGGTGATTTAAAATGATCATTTCCCAGCCCGCCACGGCCACCTTTTATCATCACAGACTTTTCTCCATCTTCGGTGATCTCACAAATATATTCCTCGGTTTCAGAGAGCCTGGCAACAGTGCCGAGGGGCACTTCAATGATCTGATCCTTACCACTGGCACCCGTACTGGTTTGCCTTCCGCCCGATTCACCGTGTTCAGCCCTGATATGTTTGGTAAATTTCAGGTGGAGCAATGTCCAGAGCTGGGCATTTCCCTGCAATATGATATGGCCTCCACGGCCGCCATCACCACCATCGGGGCCACCCTTTGCAACATACTTCTCCCTGCGGAGGTGTCTTGATCCGGCGCCTCCCTTACCAGAGCGGCAGTTGATCTTCACATAATCCACGAAATTGGAATTGCCCATGTCTTAATCTTCAATAATCTTATAAATATCAGGAAGGTTGCGCCCGTGGCCATCATAATCGAGGCCATAGCCAACAATAAACTCATTGGGGATGACTATACCTACATAATCAATGGGATAATCCTTTTTAAATGCTTCAGGCTTAAATAACAGGGTAGCTATCCTCACATCTGAAGCTCCCAGCTTACGAAGTTTCTCAAGCGTATAGGACATCGTAATTCCTGTGTCGATAATATCCTCAACCACAACAACCGTACGATCGGTTAATACCTGATCGAGCCCGATAAGTTCCCTTACAGTGTTTGTGGTTTGTGTTCCCACATAGGAAGAGAGCTTCACAAAAGAGATCTCGCAATCAAACTCAACCTTCTTCAACAGGTCAGAAGCAAAAATAAAGGCTCCGTTCAAAACGCATAGAAACAGCGGGTCCTTTCCCTGCATATCAGCATTTATCATCTCCGCGACCTGTTCTACAGCCTTATCGATCTCTTCTGCTGTGAGGAAGAGTGAGAATTCCTTATCCCTTACTTTAACTTTGTCCATATATAAATCTGTTAGCTTAGATACACTATCCTACAAATATAGTGGATAAGCTCAAATAATGGTTATTTTTGCACAGCAAACAGTCAGTAAATTAAAACCACGATCATATGAAAGCAGTTATCAGCATTATCATGGGCAGCACCTCCGACCTTCCGGTTATGGAAAAGGCCGCCGCCTTCCTTAATGAGATGGAGATACCATTCGAGATGAATGCCCTCTCAGCACATCGCACACCCGATGAGGTTGAGGTTTTTGCAAAAAATGCAGTTGCCAATGGCATCAAGGTGATCATTGCCGGAGCCGGGATGGCAGCACATCTGCCCGGTGTGATCGCCGCTATGACTCCAATCCCTGTGATCGGGGTACCTATCAAAGCAAGCCTTGACGGCATGGATTCACTCCTCGCAATTGTACAGATGCCCCCGGGAATCCCGGTTGCCACTGTTGGCATTAACGGCGCCATGAATGCCGGCATACT
>JAGLEK010000435.1 GCA_023145125.1 Bacteroidales bacterium
CCCCCGTCCCCCCAATAGCCATTTTACCTGCTTGTGAGGTTTTGTGAGGCATGAATATTATCAGATAATTTTTGAAATCAGGATAATTGTTATATATTCGCGGTAACCCAAAATCTAATTAAAATATATTCATTCACAAAAAAACCGGATTATAGACTGACCAAACTATAGAAATGCAAGGATTGTGATTTCCTTGTTTCATACTTTCCAGTGACTTTCCGGTTGAGTCAATTATTTTAATTCATTGTAAGGCAATTTATCGTTAACAAGCAGGCATTTTTATGTTTGGCTTGTGTTTGTATCTGATAAACAAAACCCATTCTTTATTTGACAATTATCAGGAATGAACTTGAAATTTAACTTTAGATGACTGAGCAAAAGATAAAACTGATTATTGCAGATGACTCCAACATTTTGATCGAGTGTTTCAGGCAGTGGATTAAAAATATTCCCAGTATCAACCTTATAGGGGTTGTTCATAAGACCGATGAGGTGTTGAGCTTTTTGAACATTGAAAAAGATGCGATCGTACTGAGCAGTTATCAGTGGATATTGAAGCAAGGGAAGTCAAATATCAGCCGCATAATCAACAATAATGGAGGGACCAGTGTTGCCTTAAGCCTGAATTCAAATAATTACAATTCTATCCACAGTCTTATCAGTATCGGGATCAAAGGTTTTTATGGCGACATGACAACCAGAGAGGAGTTGCTTAAAGGCCTTTGTGATATTAAGAATTACAATTACTATATGGCATCCGAGATATTGACAGAATTCGTCGAGATCAGGAAAATGGAAAATGGCGACAATAATCCTGATAAGTCCAACCTTACTAAGCGTGAAAGGGAGATCCTTGAGATGGTACTCGCCGGAAAGAACAGCAGGGATATTGCCAAGCGGCTGAATATCAGCAAAAGAACTGTTGACGGACACCGTGCCAACATCAACAATAAGTTCGGGGTCAGAAATACCGCTCAGCTATACAAAAAGGCTGCGGTATACCTCACCGTCCTCTGATCAGTTTTCCATTTTATTATCATTTTTTCCATAGATTTATTATAGAATAAATACGTGGGTATTCCTACCTGGGTAATAATGCTATTATTAATCACGTATAAATGCTCTATTAATTGATATGAGAGCTTAATATATTTGTTCCATTGACCTTAAATCGAAAATTAATCTTTAGAATCATAATACGGCCAAAGATCCCCCGACATATGGCCGGGCTGAATTACGTCTGGCAACCCCTTATCCCGGCACGCGGATGTAATTAGCAATAGATAATATTGATGAAAATAGTGTTATTCATATTTGTACTAATTTTTGCTGTGTCAGCCTGTAGGAAGGATGATGGCAATAAGGATATGCCTCCGCTGCAACAGGAGATTTCATTTAGTATTAGCCATATTACAACACCGGAAGGTTTGAAATCCGGTAATAATTGGGAATGTAAGCCGTACGAGCCGGATTATCTGGAGGTTACTCTGAATGGCCAAAGCTATTTTCCGGAGGTGTTCAGGATTGACGGAATCCTATATTCCCAAAACATAAGACTGAATGTTGGACCCGGGCTGGACTCAGTCAGATACTGGATCAGCAAATTCTTACTATGGTATGACGGGAATACGCCTGAGCGGGATATGCCCGGCCTGGATGACACTGTTGTTATGGGTACACCTGAAAATTTTTCGGCTTATTCAGTTTATGTAGCGCACCCCCTCAATTATTCAATAAAGGTATCAGTATTTGAAAATGCCGAGATATCGATGGATGTGCTATGCGTGCAGGAAGATTCTATCAGCTTGTTGAAATACAGCAGGGATAGAATTGTCAGGGAGAGGCGGCCACCGATAGAAAAGTAAAAAATGAATATTTATCATATATAGGTCACATATTAATTAACACAAAACCCGGAAACATGAAAGAAGTATTCACTTAAGTCAGTAAGAAGCAGACCAAAAAGCTTCTTTATAACCCCCATTAATCATTAAAAACTAGAAAAAATGAGAAAACTCTTAATATTGATCTTTATATCCGTGCATATATTCGGATGTAAGAAAGACGAAGTAAAAAATGATGCCCCCTTAACACAGCAGGAGATTTCATTTACTGCAGAACTGATCGATCCGGGCTCAGGCCTGAAAGACTGGGAGTGTAAAGTGGATATCCAGGGCAATTTGCTGGAGCCCGATTATGCCCATGTAATTATTAGTGGGGTTGATTATTACCCGCAGGTATTCCGCATCGATGGTATACTGTACACCCAGAACATCAAGCTGGACATCCTTAATGGTTCACCTACCTATTATACTGTTGACCTATTCGTCCTTTATGATGATGGTGGCACACCGGGTGGTACTCTGCCTGAAGCTGATGATCAGATCGTAATGGGTACACCAACAGGAGTTTCTGCTTACAGAGATTATGTTCAATGGCCAGTTGCCTTTGAGATTTATGTCACCGCATTCGAAAAATTGCAAATTCCGATTGAAGTATTGTGCTTCCAGGATGATGTGTATACTGAATTTGGATTTGACTGGTTCGTGATCACAGAGATCGTGATAAGGGAGCAATGCTTCTTTGGCGACATCTGTGTAAAACATCCTGATGATTACATCGGCTCCTTTTATGAAAATCAATCTACAGGCCTTCAATTAGATATGCCTGCTATCGTTGAGCTTCATGTATTCAAAAATGGAACACCGGTACCTTACTCACCATTCACTAATGCTACCGCTGATGCAAATTGGGGTGTAGGCGCCCCCCTCTGTATCCAATATCCTGATAACCTGAATATAGCCGGTGAGGTGTTTACAGTGGAATTATGGATTTATGTAAAATGGGGCGATACTTTCATTTACAAACTATTCCACACCTGGACCTTTATAGATGATGCTATGATCCCCGATGGAACAGATGGCATTGTAGAGTTCGTTTTAGGCGATTGTAACCTGATGGATACTGATCTTCAACTGGCTCCATACCAGGATTTGCCAACTATGGCTAACATGACTATAGGGCATCCGGGAAGCCCTGGTTACTGGGATCTGTTTGTCAATAGTGTAATTCCTGCCGGAACTTATGACCTTCCTGTTGGTGTAGACCTTACAGCCTGGTGCGGGGATAAATATCATTACATCAACCCGGGAACTTATGATGCATATGTTTATCCTTCATTGTATGACGGCGATTGGCCGGCTGGTATGCCTTTTAGCCTTGAAACCATCGCAAAGGTGAACTGGATTTTCAACCACCTTGGTAATTATGGCATTGATATAATGGCGCTTAGCTCAGCTGATGGTATTATCATCCAGGCTGCCATATGGAAACTTATCAATGGTATTGGTTGTACAGGCACTGCGGCATTAATGGCAGCAGATGCAGAAACCTATGGTGTCGGTTATGTTCCGCTGCCGGGTGGCTGGGCAGCCGTATTGTTTGTTAAGAATGACACTCCTATGGCTTATCAATTGATATTTACTGTTGTTGACCCATAACCCTTAATATTTCATTTTGCCAGAACCGTGGAAGTGGCTTCGGCCGCTTCCCGGTTTTTTTATCAAAACCGGGTGTTCAAGGCTATGCATACTCAGTAACTAATGCGAGACCATAACCACTGGCGCGCATCTCTGGTGAAATAAGTGCCTAAAGTGAACTAGAGTGAGCTAAAGTTTG
>JAGLEK010000436.1 GCA_023145125.1 Bacteroidales bacterium
TTGTATGCATCATAGAATTCTGAGCCAAAAACACCAAAAAGGCGCGACATGCCGATATCCATCTCCCGGAAACCATAATACACTGCCGGGTCGATGATACAGGCATCACCTTTTTCATCTACCATATAATTGCCGCTCCATAGGTCGCCGTGGATCAGGGATGGTGGCTCCTCCGGGAAAATATCATCCAGGCGCTTAAAAAGTTGCTCGAAAGCCGCTTTAACATGCCCGGGCAGCAGGCCCGACCCGGCCGCCATCTCCATTTGCACAAGCAGCCGCTGTTCCCTGAAAAAATCGACCCATCGGTCATGTTGATCATTGTATTGTTTGAGGGAGCCGATGTAGTTATCGTGCTTAAGTCCGAATTGTTTGCCTGTATGCCGGTGGAGGGCGGCAAGTTTCCTGCCGAAATCCCTCCAGAAATCACGCTGCTTAGTAGCTGCATCAAGGTATTCAAGGATAATAAAGGTATTCGTTCCGGCATCTCCATAACCAACTACTTCGGGAACCCTTATCTCACCGGCATCGTACAACAGGGCAAGACCCCCGGCTTCCTGCGAAAACATACCGGGATATGCCGAGGCACGGTTATATTTCATAAAGAACTTCCCGGCAGTGGTCTCCAGAAGGTATGCATCATTGATAGACCCTCCGGAAAGGGGAACCGCTCTGTCAATGCTCACTGCGCTGCCGGATTTCTCCGCCAACAGTGACGATATCTCATTGCTTAATGATGGAGGAAGCATATTTATTTTTGTACTAAAATACAAAAAAGGCCGGTCAGGAATAAACCTGATCCGGCCTGGGAATATATATAGGGGTAGTTTAGATGATCGGGAGTTCTATATCAGGCTTTTTGCGAAGCAGCCTGTCAACAATGAACAATGCCCCGACTGCGGCCACGATGGTAATACTGAGAGATGAAATGCTGAATCCTTCAAACAATCCAACAATGCCATTCCCCATATTGCTGAAGAACTGGCTCATCCTGCTTCCATCCAGCTCGATCCCTTCAAAAATGCTTCCCA
>JAGLEK010000437.1 GCA_023145125.1 Bacteroidales bacterium
CAAGTACTTAATAACTTTTACTTGCTTTCGCCTCCCAAATTTCGTATCTTAAGCAAATCCGGTCTTAAGGCAAGACCTGCCTGTTGGTTTATTTTACTGCCTGAGATACCCCGAGCTTATAACTACAGGTATTTATCCTTAAGTAGGTAACAATTATTAATCCCCGTACATAGCCCATGGTTCGGGCTGTACACAATATTATGAGAGGAACCCATATGACAGAAGTAAAGATTATTTATTTAACCGGCAGGACAGGTAAAAAGTATCGTTTTTACACCTTCAAGGGATGCGATAAACTAAAACCTGAGGGTGGCGTGTATGCGATCACCAAACGTTCCCTGATCGACGATGTTTGGGAACATGAGGTGATGCGTATCGATCAAACAGAAAATATGGCGGAGTTAAAGGGGCTGATGTCAAAGTCGGGCTACGATTGCAGTAAAGGAGCCAATTGCATTGCTGCCAGGCTCGAAGACAATACGCTTAAAAGAATGAAAGCTGCTGAGGATCTCTGGGGGAACTACTTCCCATCGATGCTGTCGGCCTGATAAAAATAATTTTAACAGACATTCCGGATCATCCGGCGCCTGTCGCACTGTTTCACATTTAATTTGCCCCCACCGGAACAATCCGGAAAGCATACCACCAATTTCTCTTAATAACAAAAGCTTGAGGCATATTGGAAGTACAGCAAAACGCAGGATACACTTTTTTTATTAACTTTATATGCTGTAACTCCAATACTGACCAACATGGCCCTCTCCAAAAGAAAAAAGATCTGGCTGATCGTCATTTCTGCAATTCTGATCACCTTCATCATACTCATACTGGTGGCTAATAGCATCCTCAGCAACATGGCAGAGGATATGGCAAGGGAACAATTGGCTGCAATGGATTCTACTTCCTATGTCATAGACTTTGAAAAGATCCGTGTCAATATATTTTCCGGCTCGGTAAAGATCATCGGCATTACAGTTAAACCCGACAGTGCGGCCCTGGAGGAGGTGAAGCGCAGCAGGCTTGCGAAACCTCTGGTTGAGGTGAGCATATCAAAGATCAGAATTGGATCTGTCGATATCCTAAAGGCATTGAAAGGAAAAGAATTCAATATTGGCAGCATCCGGGTCGATGACCCTGACATTACCGTTTACGGCCCCGGGGGGCTTTTTAGCGGGGAAAAGGAGAAAGCATCCGCTGACGGTGGCCTTTCGGTTGACAGCATGTTAGGAACTACTGTAATACAGGCCGAACTGGGATATTTTGAATTGGAAAATGCCCATATCCGTTATATTGATGCAAGCCGTGATAAAGTTGTGCTTGAAACAAAACAGTTGTATATAAGGCTTGACGACATCAGCCTGCACCATCCCGACGGTGACACAACTTCAAATGTACTCGACATTGATGATATCAATCTAAGCCTTCTATCACATATGATGGACCTGCCCGGAAATCTGTATAACCTGCAAACGGGAAAGCTGGAGATCGGATATAAAGACCGGAATATCAACCTGGATTCTCTCGAATTGATCCCTGCATACTCCAAAGAACGTTTCGGGCATGTTGTTGGAAAGCAAACCGACCGTTTCGCTGTTTCTGTCGATCATATAAATATCTCCGGAATTGAATTCGACAGCCTGCTGAAGAAGAAGATCATTATTGAGGATATCCTGCTTAAAAGGCCATATGCAGATATTTATCGCGATAAGAGGATCCCCCGCGATATGACAATTTTTCCGAAGCTATTCCAAACTGCTGTGGCAGACATGCCTATGGACCTGTTTGTAAAATCGGTTAATATATCAAATGCTTATGTTAATTACCAGGAGATGGTAAAGGGAGCGGCCAAGCCCGGAATGATCATGTTAGACCAGATGGAGATCTCATTGACAGGGATATGCAATTACCCTGATTCTATTAAAAAAGGCCAGGCCATCACAGCCGATATTCAGGCAATGCTCATGGGAAAATCCCCGGTGAACTTTCATTTTTATCTGCCCATAGGCAATCCTAAGGAGTACTTCACTTTTTATGGCAGTGGCGACTCCTTTCCGGCCACCAACCTCAATCCTATGATGGAGCCAATGGCCTTTGTCGAAACCACCGGGGGAACCGTAAACAGTGTCAATTATTATGGCGTAGCCTGCTGTGATACAGCGATTGGCAGGATTGAATTCAAATACCAGAACCTGGCAGTTAGTGTAGTAAAAAAACAAAAAGAAGGAGAAAGTGCAATTGCAGAAAATAAATTCCTTTCTTTCATGGCAAAAACGGTGATGCACAAGAACAACCCCAACAAAGGAAAACCTGTAAGGATCGCAAAAATGTTATTTGTACGTGACCCCAACAAGGGATTCTTTAATTATGTATGGAAAACCATTCAGGACGGATTGATCTACAGCCTCGCCCCGGGCAAGAAGCACCTTGCCTCCTACATGAGTTGGCCCGATTTCAAGGCAAGATGGGAACAAAACCTCTGGAAAGACCGACAGGAATTGAACGTGAAGACCAAAAAGAAGAAAAAATAATAGTTATTCAGGCGAAACCACTTTTTCAGACAGCATTTTCTTAACGAGCTTCTTACCCAGGCTCTTCACCACTTTATCAGGGTCAAGGGGATCAAATGTTTTGGTCTGTCCACCCCAAATGATCATGTCGCCCTTATTCTGATAGAGGTTAACATCAATACGAAAGCTCATCCCGGGCTTCCTGTAGTAATTCGGATCAGAAATGATCGGCAGGTCGTGGTAATAATAAAAGGAATAGTATTCGTAATAATTGTAGGCAAATGGGGGGATCAGTTCCTGGGGCATGATATACATATCGGTACCTCGTACATCAACCATTTTTATGAACATTATGCCATCAATGCCGGCACTGTCTAATTTGCGCTCACAGGTGCTGTATAAATACGTAGAATCGTACAGAAAAACATCAGAGGCGGCAACAGCCGCAACTCCTTTATCCTGCAAGGCATCAATAACATTTCTTTCAACATTGTCGCGCAGTTGCTGGTCATAAAACTGGGAAACAACAAGGATCTTTTGCAGTGGATCCTTCATAAAACGTGCATCTTTCCAGATGGTTTTGACCTGTGCGAAGCTGAATATCGGGATTATTAGAAAAATCAGGAATATTTTTTTCATATTAAATGGCTAAATGGTTAAATGGTTAAATGGTTGAATTGGTTGAATTGGGAAAAACTTAAAACTTAAAACTTGTAACTATTAACTAACTCAACACCCAAAACTCAACACTCAACACTATATTGTTGTTATCTAAAGTAGTAGTTATAAATGGTGTTGCCTGATCCCACGATCATGTTCAGCTGGCCATCACGGTTCAGGCTCCCGATCAGGATCTGTGTTTTGCCTATATGATCAGGTGTACTGAGCAGATTGCCGTTCCGGTCGAACAGGTATATCTTTCCGGTGGCACCTGATACGACTCCAATGATCTTTTCGCGTGGAGATACCGGAATGATCACAGGCGAGGAGTTTATTTCATTTTCAAACTCCCAGGAAAAAACAATATTTTTAAACCTGTCGAAAACAGTCAGCTTGTTTCCGTCGAGGTAAATAAAATCCTTACCGCCTGCATTATTAAAATCTTCATACAGAAAGTAATGCCCTTTTGAAAAGTTACCAAAATCAGTTGTCTCCATCCTGCCATTTGACTTGATATAAGTCAGCTTGCCACTCTCATCTGTCGTCAGGATGATGCCTTTGCTGTTTGTTTCATTCACATAGAAATCAGACCGCAGTCCGTTGGCAAGGTCTGACTTCAGATTTATACGGTTACGTCCCCGGCGATCGGTGATCTTAACATTGCCTTCACTATCGGCAATAATTATATAGTCCTTGCCGGCTTCACGAAGGTGCCTGACCCGGGATGTCACCCTGCCTTTTGAAAGAGGGTTTTTCCATCCGTCTACCTTTTTCCCCTTGATATCATAATTGTGTACCCTGTTATCGTCGAGAGCAATCAATATGCGATAGTTTTTATCACCATCATAATCGATCACTGCCAGTCCGTTGGTAGCCTTATCCTTAAGCTGGATGGGATATCCTTCCACATCCCTGCCCAGCAGGTCTATGAGGTAAATGCGGTTCGCAGTATTGAATAGATACTGGATCTTCCCGTTTTTGTAAAAATCGACCGTTTGCACGTCGCTGATCACCTTCTCTCCTATATTCAGTTTCCAGTCGATATTTCCGTCATGATCGATAAGATACATATTGTTAAGCGTATCGAAAGCAACGATCTTCAGATTATTGGTACGGTGATCTTTCACAAAATACGGTTGCCCGTAGACCGGGGCATCAAGATAAGCTTTCCAGACAGACAGGTCTTCCCTGATATATGAAGGATTATGTTTTACATATACGCTGGTGAAATACATGTTGTTCAGGGCCTTGAACTGTACCGCCAGTGCTTCGAAGTTTTTCACCACCTCAGGATTCCGGCTTACAAAACCTGCCAGGGGCACCGCCAGGACCTCACTGAGCATCTCTGTAGAATTCCGAATATTGAAATAGCAGAATATATTTGAAAAGTCGGAAACATTATCAGTAAAACCTTTGAAATTTTCATTCTGCTCAAGTGTTTTTCCCGAGAGGAATATATTTATGAAATTCTCAATGCTTTTTGTTGAGTTGGCAAAGACAATATAATCTTCAACCCTGGTATAATAATTCTTTTTTATTCCTGAGAACAGCCGTCCGTAGATAACAGGGATCAATTCCGGTATGGTGATACGGCGAATGGTATAGTCCCTGTAATTGCTGGTATACTGGCTGGAAGAAAGCTCTTTCAGGTATCTGCCGGCAAGTTCAGTATCCCTTGCATGTATTGCCAGGAAAGTGTTGGCGTCATGATCACGCATATGCGGATTGATCAGTGCGAGGGCCAGCTCATTTCCAACCCAGGCTGTCATATACTCTTCCAGCTTATTGCCGTAGCGGCTCTTCATGCTGTGCAGCTTTTCTTTCCGTTCAGGAAATACGCCTTCATTCTGAAGGTAGGCTTTGTTGTCTGACTGCAACTTTTCGAAATCGCTGAATCCAAAACTCAGGAGCATAGAAGTATTATATGGAAGTATCCTTGTTATCTCTATCTTCTGTGGCTCCTGCCGTTGGAAGAGAGAGAGAAACTGGTTGAGGGTGTCAACAGCTTCCGAGTATCCGTTCATCAGCAACTCATCATT
>JAGLEK010000438.1 GCA_023145125.1 Bacteroidales bacterium
TGGGTGTGATGGGTGATGAAAGGACATACGAAAATGTCGTGGTCCTCAGGGCAGTGGGCTCAACAGACGGGATGACCGCCGATTGGTCGCATTTGCCGTATGAATTCCTGGCGAAGGTGTCAAACGACATCATCAACAGGGTGAAAGGCGTGAACAGGGTTGTATATGATATCAGCTCCAAGCCGCCATCAACAATTGAATGGGAATAAAGATCAACATATAAAACAGCTTTTCTCTTATCGGTCATCAGCTTGTAATTAATCTTAATTAAATGAGAAAGCACCTTTTAATCATAATACTTTTCCTGGCTGCTGCTGCCGGGCCGGATTTGCTGTTCTCCCAGGAGGAGATTGTTAAATCTGATATCATCGAGCACCTCGACGGGAAAGACTACTACATCCACTCCGTGGAACAGGGACAAACCCTGTACGCCATATCGAAAGTTTATGACATTGCTGTTGATGAACTGCTCTTCGAGAACCCGGATGCCCGGCAGGGCCTTAATATTGGCCAGCAATTACGTATTCCACTTGTAAGCAGGGAGAAGCTGATCACCGATGATCTGCGGAAAGGGGAATTCCGGTATATATTCCACATTGTCAGGAAAGGACAGACGCTTTATGGCATCTCCCGGATCTATGATGTATCTGTCGATGACCTCAAGGCAGCAAACCCTGAATGGGCCAAAGGACTGGACCCCGGGCAATACCTTAAGATCCCGATGAAAGACCCTGTTGTAAATGACAGGAGTGTGGTAGTTAAGCCTGATGCTGAGAGCAGAAAAATGCATACGGTTGCAGGAGGGGAGACACTTTACAGCATTTCGAGGAAATACAGGGTGGGCCTTCCGGAACTGAAAGCTGCCAATCCGGGACTTACCAGTAACCTTAGCCCGGGACAGGAGATCGTGATCCCGGAATATCAGGAAGAAAATATTAAGCAGGAAGAAGAAAAGACATTTTACGAGCATACCGTGAAAGAAAAGGAAACCCTTTACGGTATAGCGAGGAAGTACAGGATCAGTATTGACAGCCTGACAGCATTTAATCAGGGGCTTAGCAAAAATATCTTTCCGGGTGAGGTGATCAGGATACCCCAAAGGGTAAATCCCGATAGCTATATCACCCACCGCGTGAACGAAAAGACAAAGCTTAAAAAGATCGCTTCTAAATATGCCATCAGTGTCACTGCCATCAAGGATGCCAACCCCGATTTCCGCTCAAGGGTAAATCCCGGCGATATGCTGATGATACCGGTAGGCCCGCCACCACTTGTATCACCGGATGATGTACATGTTGTGATCACACCGCCGGATGATATTCCTCCGAAGGTGATGGACAGCGACAGTATCAGGTGCTATGATAAGATGTACAGGCATAAGAAAGATTTTAATGTCGCCCTCATGATCCCCCTCTATGCCGAGGAAGCCCGGGAAATATCTTTGAAAGCCAGAAGCGGTGCTTTAGATCCGAGAAAGCATAAGTCCTTTAATTTCATTCAGTTTTATGAGGGATTTCTCATGGCCGTTGATGAGCTGGAGAAACAGGGGCTGAATGTCAGGCTGTATCTTTATGATGTTGATGAAAAGGTATCCAAGACGATACAGGTTTTGCAACAGCCTGAACTTGCTGATATGGATCTCATCATCGGGCCTTTCTTCAGCAGGAATTTTACGTTGGTGTCGAACTTTGCAGAGATGTTCGACATCAAGATCGTAAACCCGCTCACCAGGCGGACAGAAGTGCTTAGCAACCCCAATGTGTTTAAGATAAAGCCTTCAAGGGATGCCCAGGCGGCATTGCTCACAAAATTTGTTGAGATCTATCAACCCGATGCGAATATCATCCTGGTCAGGAACAATAAATTCCAATATGAGGATGAAGTGCTGGAGATTAGGGGCTTACTGGACAAGGTGGTCCCATATGGGGTGAAAGTGCCGAATGCTTCCATTTATGACCTCATCGTGGAATATTCAAAGGCAGATACAAACCTGGCAGCGGGTGTTCTGATCAACAGCCTGATGGTTGAAAACAGGATGATCCAAACAGCGGAACTTGAAAATTCACCGGCCGACAGTACCTTCTTTTCTAATGGAATTGCTGAAGTTATTTATGCTACTGACAGCGTATACGGGGTCATCAGGAATGCTTCTGTTGTAAGGAATAACCTTGTGATCGTTCTGACCAACAATGAGATATTTGCCCCCGAGATACTCACAAGGCTAAACGATCTGAAAGATACATTTGATATTACGGTTGTGGGAATGCCCGAATGGGATTTGCTTGATAACCTCGAGACAGATTACCTGCTCGACCTCAAAGTGTATTACTTTACAGATGCATATTACGATTATGATGACCCTGATGTGAAAAGTTTCATCATGGATTTCCGTGAACGTTATAAAACACATCCCGACGATTATGCTTTTGAAGGCTATGACCTTGGAACGTTTTTCCTGGGTGCCCTGATGCGCTTCGGAACGGATTGTGAAAAATGCCTGCCATATTACCGGGAGAAGGTACTCAGCACAACCATTAAATTCTCCCCCGCATATCCTGCCGGGTATGAGAACCTTTACTGGAACCTGTGCCGCTACCGGAACTACAGGATAGAGAAAGTAATAATACAATAATGTAATTAAGAATAATTTATCGTCCCGGCCCTGAGCACAGGGGGGCATCATTAACAAATACCATGAAAAGAGCACCTAACATAGTAGGCCTGTTAACATTAGCGATCATATTCTCCGCTTGTTCTGATGTTGAAAAAACCTATTGGGAAAATGGAAATATCAAATCGGAGCTTCCATATAAGAATGCTAAACTGAACGGTACTGCCATCTGGTATTATGAGGATGGCACGGTTCAGATGGAGGTTCCCTATGAAGCTGATGAGATCACAGGCACCAGCATCCGCTATCACGATAATGGCCGGAAGGAGTTGGAAGAAACCTATATAAACAATGTCAGGCAGGGCAAAGCGGTTGCATATTCGTACCCCGGAAAACGGGTTGAGCAAAAGTATTATGTCAATGACACCCTTTATGGGAAATATTACAAGTGGCATGGCAATAGTGAGCTGCAGATCTCCGGCGAATTCGTCAATGGATTATTTGAGGGCACCTGGCTTTATTATGATGACGAAGGCGACCTGATAGGGGAGGGAAAGTATGAGAGCGGTAACGGTATTCAGCGTTTCTGGAACCTGGATGGCTCTCTTGCTTCCAGAACCACTTATGTTAACAATCTCAAGCATGGCAATGAGTATTTTTATACTCCGGATGGTGAGGTCGATTATGTTGTGGAATATGCAGATGGAGAGCCTGTAATTGAATAGAGAATCACGAACAAGGAATAAGAATAAGAAGGAGAATAAGAATAAGAATGAGAATGAGGAATGGGGGTTTCTGACAATGCATGCTATGGCAATTAACTTCCACGTTCTAATTCTTATTCCTTGTTCCTTGTTCCTCTGTTCTACTGTTCCCTATTCTGAAATACAATAAAAAAAAACAACGTTTTTATTTTATTGTATTTCTAATACCAGTACATTTGCACTGTGAAATTATTCACAATGTTATTTAATAACAAAAACCGGCTATTAATATTTTAAATTTTTCAGGCAATGAATTTAGAAAAAATTATGAATGATCTCGCCAAGAAGCATCCCGGAGAATCAGAATATCTCCAGGCAGTGCGGGAAGTATTGGAATCAATAGAGGAAACTGTTAATGAGAATCCGCATTTTGAGACTGCGGGTATCATCGACAGGCTTATTGAACCCGACAGGGTGTTCACATTCAAGATTTCCTGGATGGGAGATGATGGTAAAGTGAACGTTAACCTTGGATACAGGATTCAGTTCAACAATGCTATTGGGCCTTATAAAGGTGGCTTGCGTTTTCACCCCAGTGTAAACCTCAGTATCCTGAAGTTTCTCGGCTTTGAACAGATCTTCAAGAATAGCCTGACCACATTGCCTATGGGCGGTGGAAAAGGTGGTTCTGACTTCGATCCCAAAGGAAAATCGGATACAGAGATCATGCGTTTCTGCCAGGGATTTATGACTGAGCTGTGGAGACACATTGGCCCGCAAACTGATGTGCCTGCGGGTGATATCGGTGTTGGTGGCCGCGAGATCGGGTTCCTCTACGGGATGTACAAGAAACTGGCCCAGGAGCATACAGGTGTCCTCACAGGTAAAGGCATAAACTGGGGCGGAAGCCTCATCCGCCCTGAAGCTACAGGCTTTGGTTCGGTTTACTTTGCAAAAGAGATGCTTGCAACACAGGGTGATACTTTCAAGGGAAAGACTGTTTGTCTTTCAGGCTTCGGAAATGTTGCCTGGGGCGCAGCACAGAAGATCAACGAACTGGGCGGAAAAGTTGTAACCCTTTCCGGACCTGACGGATATATTTACGACCCGGAAGGCATTTCAGGAGAAAAGATCGAATATATGCTTGAACTCCGTGCTTCCAACCAGGACATTGTGAAACCATATTCATATGAGTTCCCGGAAGCGCAGTTCCATCAGGGTAAACGCCCGTGGGAAGTGAAGTGCGATGTTGCCATCCCATGCGCAACACAGAACGAACTCAATAAGGAAGATGCTGAAAACCTCGTGAAGAACGGTTGTATCTGTGTGGCAGAAGGTGCCAATATGCCTTCCACACCGGAAGCTATTGAAGTCTTCCACGAGAACAAGATCCTGTTCGGGCCCGGAAAAGCAGTTAACGCAGGCGGCGTTGCCACCTCAGGACTGGAGATGTCACAAAACTCCATGAAACTGAACTGGCCGGCAAAAGAAGTTGACGAAAGGCTTCATCATATCATGTGCAGCATACACGAAGCATGCGTTACACACGGTAC
>JAGLEK010000439.1 GCA_023145125.1 Bacteroidales bacterium
TTTTTTTTACTGCCAGATGGTAAGAAGCTTTCAGCGCCCCTATCGAAGTTCCGAGCACTTCTGAGATCTCTGTATATTTCATTTCATCGAAATACTTCATGTTGAAAACCAACCTTTGTTTGGCAGGCAGCATGAGGATGGCTTTTTGCAGCTTCCGGCTGATCTCATCACCGGAGATCGATGGTGCATTATCACTCAGGGCACATAGATCAGCCCCGCCATCTTCATATGGAATGGATCTGTTGCGTTGGGCTTTTTTCATAAAGCTCAGCGCCTCATTTGTGGCGATACGGTAAAGCCAGGTATAAAGCTGTGATTCCCCCCTGAACTGTGGTAACCCCTGCCATACCTTAATGAAAGTATTCTGTAACACATCATCCGCATCATTATGATCGACAAGCAATCGCCGGATATGCCAGTAGAGTCGTTGCTGGTATTTTTTTACCAGCAGGAGAAAACCTCTTTCCCCTGAGTGTTCTTCCCTTATAAGTTTCAATATTTCCCTGTCATCTATATTCACCGGCAGTTTATAATATGATTACCTCTTGGATAACATACATCAGAAAGGGTTTATTAACAGCTGCGATTATTTGCAGTAATTAAACTTTTTTAAGATATGAATTGACCTGAATGGTATGATGAAGGATTATCTCATGTCCACTATCTCAACATCAGGGTAATCTTCGGGGTTGAAGATGAAGTCAGCATCAGTGACGTCGACATCCGGTGTGAATTTATCTATCTTGTATCCGATCTTACCTCCATTCTTATCGTGGATGATGACCTCTGATATCTGTTGCTTGTCTGCATTTATGATCATATCAAGCTTGACCCATTTTTTGCCTTCCTCCGGCTTTAGCACTATCCTCTGGTAATTAACACCATCCCTGTTATACTCTTTTTCGAGCTTTGCTTTATAATCCTCATGATAAGATGTGAGAAGTTTTGAAGGCGTGATCGATCCGTCATCTTCTTCGATGGCATTGATCTGTACCTCCCAGGCATCTTCAATGTATGTCCAGATGGTTTCTCCGTTACAAATTACTTTTTGCCCCTCTATGTCGAGGATGTATTTATCACCGCTAAGTATGAGTAGCCCGGTTTCACTCACATCGTCGCCACTTGTCGGGTCTTCATAGGTGAAGGTGAACTCAATTTCGACGGATTTGTATCCCTGAGTCTTTTTTGTGATCTCCTCAATGATGGCTTCTGCCTTCTTGCTTTGCGAAAAGGCCATTGTAGCAATCAATATACTGATAATGAATATGACTGTTTTTTTCATCGTTTTAATCTTTGTTTTCATCTAAATCTTTCAAAAACTGTTCCAAACTGAGTTCATCGGTGATCCTTACCTCCCTGGCTTTGCTTCCTTCAAAGGGCCCGACAATTCCGGCGGCTTCCAACTGGTCGATGATCCTGCCTGCCCGGTTGTATCCAAGCTTAAGCTTTCGCTGCAAGAGTGAGGTGGATCCCTGCTGTGTTTGTACGATGATCCGTGCAGCTTCTTCGAACAGCTCATCCCGGTCGCTCGGATCAAAGTCATTGGCCCCGTCAACCTCTTCATCCAGGTATTCCGGCAGATGCAATGCATGCGGATAAGCACGCTGGGAGCCAATAAAGTCAGTGACCCGTTCAATTTCCGGTGTATCGATAAAGGCACATTGCAGCCTGACCAGGTCACTGCCGGTTGATAGCAGCATATCACCGCGTCCGACCAGCTGGTCGGCACCGCCGGTGTCCAGGATGGTCCGGGAATCGATCTTGGAGATCACCCGGTAGGCAATACGTGCCGGGAAATTTGCTTTGATAGTACCGGTAATGATATTTACTGATGGCCTCTGAGTGGCAATGATGAGGTGGATGCCCACTGCCCTTGCCAGCTGTGCCAGCCGGGTAAGTGGGGTCTCAATTTCCTTGCCGGCAGTCATGATGAGGTCTGCAAATTCATCCACAACGAGTACCAGGTAGGGTAGGTAGCGGTGGCCATGCTCCGGATTCAGTTTTCGGTTGACGAACTTAGTGTTATACTCTTTGATGTTCCTTACCTGCCCGTCCTTTAGCAACTCATAGCGATTATCCATCTCGATGCCGAGTGAGTTCAAGGTGCGCACTACCTTCCGTGTATCGGTTATGATAGCCTCCTCCGAGTCGGGCAGCTTGGCGAGGAAATGCCGTTCGATCTTGGAAAAAAGCGTTAACTCGACCTTTTTTGGGTCAACGAGGATGAACTTAAGTTCTGAAGGATGCTTTTTATATAACAAAGAGGCAAGGATGGCATTCAAGCCGACTGATTTCCCCTGCCCGGTTGCCCCTGCCATAAGGATATGGGGCATCTTTGTGAGGTCGGCAACATAACTTTCATTTGAAATGGTCTTGCCGAGCCCGAAAGGCAGTTCATACTTGCAATTCTGGAATTTTTCTGACGACAAGATAGATTTCATGGATACGATATCACTCCTCCGGTTCGGGACTTCGATACCTATCGTTCCCTTACCGGGGATGGGGGCAATGATACGGATGCCCATGGCAGACAGGCTGAGAGCAATATCATCTTCCAGATTTTTGATCTTCGATATCCGGACGCCCGGAGCCGGGATGATCTCATACAGGGTCACAGTAGGGCCAATGGTGGCCTTGATCTTGTCTATCTGGATATTATAATTGGCCAAGGTCTTTACAATACGGTCTTTATTGGATTCCAGCTCCTCCTTTTCAACACCTACGCCACCTTCGCCATGATCATCGAGCAGGTCGAGGGTTGGATACTTATAATGGCCCAGGTCAAGCTTGGGATCGTATTCAGTATCGATAGTGTGGTGTACAGTGGTCCCTCCATCTGCTGTCTTTTCTGTATGGGTTTCCTCAATGGTCAGTTCTATATCCGTTTCCGGGTTATTGCCCTTATTGTTTTGTTTCTCAGGAGGGTTGTCAAATGGCAGGTCGCTGTTGACTTTATCAGGATCATCGGTCAGGGTTTCACCGGCATTGTCACTATCTTCTGCTTTTTCGATCTTATCATCTTCGGTAACAGAAAATTCTACGGTATTGTAAATGTCTTCTTTGGGCCCATTGGTAGTATTTTCTCCGGAATTGGCGCTTATGTCATCAGAAGCAGGTTTATCCTTCTTTTTTCGGAATTTGAACCTGAAGTTGAAGTTGATGATCATGAAGCCAAAGAAAACAAATACCAGCAATAGAATTGTGCCGGGAGGGCCAATGAATCCATCCAGGTAATTGTTGATCTCATAGCCAAAGATGCCTCCAAGAATATTCAATTCAGAGTTTTTAAACACCAGCGCAAATGCCAGTGAGAACCATAGCAATGCGATGAAAGACCAGCGAAAGGTTTTGCCAACAGGCAGTACGGCTTTTCTGAACAGCAGCTTATAGCCCCAAACGAAAAAGAACAGGCAAAATAACAGTGAGGATGCACCAAACCATGTTTTAATAAACAACCCGGCAAGGGCAGCGCCCATGCGCCCTCCCCAGTTATTGGCTATCAGGCTATCATTAAAAAGTATTTCCCGGAAGGGAATAACTGTGAACAGGTCATCGCTGCCGGCTGTAAACCAGTTTGTAATGTAGGATATAAAAGATAGTAATAGGTAAAACGATAGCAGGATCAGGAAAAAGCCGCCCAACTGTTGAAATTTTTCATTTCTGAAGAACCCAAGCACGGAGTTCCCTTTTTTTGGCGTCTGCTTTTTCTTGCTTTTTTTCCCGGCAGGCCTGCTGCTTTTCTTTTTCGGGGCAGGATCGTCTTTCTTTAACTGATTTGTTCTTATTGGCATTTGTCTTTTTTGCTAAACTGATACAAAGTTAATAAAAAAAAGCCCCGCAGAAATGCAGGGCTTTCTTTATGCTTTCATTGATTTCCGACAAGATCGCCTTTCGGAAATTAATCAGGCTTCCGGCAATGCTTACATGCCTCCGCCAAACATCTGATTGACTTCTTCCTCTGTTTTTTCCTCGTAGCCTTCAGGAACCTCAAATTCATCATCAGAAACGCTCCTTTTATTAATGGATATCGCCTCCATTTTCATGGTGCCACCTCCGGTATTTATCTCAAATTCAAGCATGGCACCCGGAATGTCCTTGAAGTATGGGTTGTCAATATTCATGGAGGAAGAGCCGATCTCTTCAGTGAAATAGATTGTAAACAGCATTTCCTCACCGCCTTCTATTACAGTTACAACGGCTTTTTTGCATTCATAGCCTGCAATCTCTTTCGTCTCATCTTTGATGTCGACGCTGACATTTTCGTTTTCGCCTAATTCGTCTGAGATATCATCTTCGGTTTCGACATAATAAAACTTTTGTCCCATCATACTCATAACGGTTGTAATAGTCTTTGCGTCACCATCGATGATCTGGATCTGGGATCCCATCTGTCCCATGTTGATCTCAAATTTTGACATATTGCCTTTAATGGTGAGTTTAGCAATCTTTGGCATCATTGCTGCCATTGAAGCATCTACTTCCATGCCCGGATATGTGATCTTATAGTTGATGTCACCTTTGAAATCTTTTGCCAGGACTGTTGATGTTAAACCCATAATGATCGCTGCGACCATCATGAAACTGAGAAATCTTTTCATTGTAATTTGTTTTTGGTAAGTATTAATAATTATTAAAGTTAATATTATTTCACGACGCGGAAAA
>JAGLEK010000044.1 GCA_023145125.1 Bacteroidales bacterium
AAATAATACCAGCAACAGCAAGCTAGCCAATAGTTTAATAGTTTTCATTTTCATGACTTTTGTTAGTGAATTATTATATTTTGAAAAAAGTTTAACTTCTGATATGAGTAATTATTTATTTATCAAAAAAGTAATACAAAGATATAATTACTATTTATGCTAAATATAATTATAAAGTGGACAAAAGGCGGACAGAAAAATATTAATGATACCAATTTCCGGCTTGTCACACAATAACCACCTGCCCCTCATCCAGCAACGCCTTCCCCTGGTACCGCAGGAATAGCTGTGCTATAGCCAATACATCTTTCTGGCAGTACTTGACAATGCGCTCGAGGTCTTTGTCTTCCCAGTACACTTTGCCTACCTGGCTGCCGTCGATATCATCTTTTGGAGTTGGAATATCAAATACAGCAGAAAGCACTTCCAGTGAAGTGTAGTTCTTGAAATCACCAAACTTCCAGAGTTCCATAGTATCGATGTGGGCAACTTCCCAGGGCTTTTTGCCGGCCAGATCGAGGATCTCCGGCAAGGGAATGGCATTAATAAGCATTCTCCTGGATAAGTACGGGAAGTCGAACTCCTTTCCATTATGTGCACAGAGCAGAAAATCCTTGCTGCTGAATTTGCTCTCCAGCAGATTGGCAAAGTCGGTAAGCAATGCTTTCTCATCATCACCATAAAACGATTTTATGCGAAAATTACCGTCATTGAACATACCAAAGGATATGCACACCACCTTACCAAATTCAGCATATATGCCTGCACGGGGGAAAAGGGCAGAGGGAGTATCTTCTTCCTCCCTTTTAAGGTAACCGGCTTTCTTATCCCATAAAGGCACGAATCTTTCAGGTAGTTCATCATAAGTTGAACACATGGGTACGGTTTCTATGTCGAGAAACAGGATCTTATCGAGTGAAATATAATTCAGCATCAATGTTTGGAATTAATGAAGAATAAAAATACACAAAAATCAGGATTTGTTTAACTTTATCTGCGAAAACAATCCTATGCGTTTGAAAAGGCTTTTATATTTATTGCCGGTATTCTGCTGCCTGCTTATCATATTGCCTTCCTGTGAGAAGAAAAGTGATGATACTCCTCCCTCGGTAAGCATAATCGCTCCAACAGAATTAGAAGAATTCGGTGTCGGGGATTCTATCCGTGTGATAGCCGATATTTCTCATGGGTCGTCTGTCAGCTCGATAAAGGTGTCTTTGTTGAATGCCAACAGTATTCCGGTGCTTGATCCAATTTACATTTTTCCGGGACTTACTGTTTATCATCTTGACAGGTATTTCCCGGTCGATGAAAACCTTGAGAGCGGGCTGTATACTTTGCTGGTTTCGGCTACTGATGGAACGAATACCAGGAATGTATATCGAAAGCTTAACATCAGGGGGCTTGAAAGGTTTTTTGAAAGGGCCATAGCCATTTGCCGGCCTAATACCCTTAAAACACTTGTATATTCCATTGATGAGGACGGGGCATTCCAGAATATCAGGAGCCTTGATTATGAGTACACTGATTCTGATATCAGTTCTGATCAAAGGCAATTATTTATTCTTAAACCGAATCCCGATATATTGTATGCTTATAAGCTGGAGGATATTTC
>JAGLEK010000440.1 GCA_023145125.1 Bacteroidales bacterium
GACAGGAGGAAGGCATTGGGCCCGCGCAGCACTTCCATCATGCTGACAGGGTTTTTGATCAGGAAATCCCATGCTTCCCCCTGTATGCCATACAGGTTCGGATCGCCTGGGTTGAGCTGGACAGTAACAGAATCACCTTCTTTCATATAATTCACAATGCGCCTGATGATATGCCCTGCCTCCAGGCTGATGGAAGTCTCAAAATCCCGGAATTGCTGAATATTCTTATCTGTTACGTATACTACTTCTTCCGGTACACATCTTATAACCAGGCCCAGGCCTGTGATAAGCAAAATGGCCTGGTCGAGGCTTTCCTCATTATTCCTGGGGTTTTCATCCATATAATCGGAATCCAGGCCTGTTATCCGGGGTTCGGCAAGGCCCTGGTTCAGGTGTTCCAGGACATCATCCATATCCAGTGAATCCTCTTCGATGTCATCTCTCATGAAAAAGCCATTCAAACTGGGTATACCACCGAAAAACAATTCTGCATTGTAATCCAGCCTGTTCAGGGCGTAGAGGGCGTAAAACAATTCTTCAACAGTCTCATCGGTTGATGCAGCCCGCCCTTCCAGAATGCGGTACTCCATCGCCAGTACCCCGATATATTCCCCGAGAGCCATGGTGGCATCTGTCCACTGTAAGATGCCTGAAACAGTATCGCGCACACTGGCAGGGGTGCTCATGCCCATCTCCGGCCCGATGCCGATCATGAAGTCATTTCTTAGCCTCTCACGGTATTCCCAGTATTTTTCTTCGTTTTGCTGTGGCGTTTGCGCATAGATATCTCCGGCTGCTGTGCTTAGCAGCAGTATAAAAAAGAGGGTGATATGTATATAGCGAAAGTTCATTTTCAATATTAGGTTTCGTCCCTCACAGCTACTGCCGGCTGAAGCTTGAGTGCTTTCCTGGCCGGCCATATGGAGGCCAGCATGGCACCTATGATGACAATGATGCCCAGGAAGAAATAAAATGTCGTTTCAATGACCGGGAAAACATGGGCATTATAACCGAGGGCTTCAAAGCCTTCCGACCATGCTGCAAAGTTGATCCCATTACGGCGGGTGAGTGCGATGGTAGTCACAGAAAGTGCTACTCCAATCACAGCGCCTGTGATCGACATAAATATCGTTTCCAGCATAATCATTCTGAATACCCGGCCCCGGTTCATGCCAATAGCCATAAGCATACCCAATTCCCGGGTACGCTCTATGATCACCATTAACATCACGTTAACAATACCGAAGGTGAGTGCAAGCAGGATGATCATTATGAGGATGAAGCCAAACTGGTCCATCATTCCAACAATAGCCATAAGGGTAGGGGCCAGTTCTTTCCATGTTAATACACTCAATCCCGGAAATTCAGATTCAAGGGCTGCTTTGGCCTGGTTGATATCAATATCTTTCTGATACCGGATGGCGACCTCAGATACGATAGTGCTGTCCTGGGCAACCATATTCTCTAATTGTCCGGTGAGAATAAAAACATTCATTTCATCAAAAGCTGTATTGGAGGTCCGGAAAATGCCCTCGACACGGTATAAGCCCTGTGCAGTTTCCCCATCCAGGGCTGCAGTGGTGAGCACAATCTTTTTTCCGACCCCGCTTTTTAGGTGTTCGGACAGCTTGTAAGATATCACAATGGAGGGTATACGGGATGCCTTCTCAAAATATGTGCCTTCTGTCAGTTTATCATGTATGGCGGTGACTTGCCTTTCCTTTGCCGGATCGATCCCATTGATCATCACCCCATTACCGGAATGCGCGGTGCTGGCCATACCTGTGGCTATACTCCTGAGACAGAATGACTCCACGTCATCATTACTTTCGAGGAATGACGAAATGCTTCCCGGGTCAGCGATGGCATATTCAATTGATTCATCTTCCAGGAATTTGGGATTATGCAGTTGCATGTCAGAAATCTCATTCTCGATGGTGGCATCGACCTTCTGCTGCGTCATGCCATTCATCAGGGCGACCATGAACAGGCTGCCATACAATCCAATTGCTGTGGCCAGGATGACCACCATGCTGCGGAGTTTGTTTCTCCAGACATTTCTCCATGCTATGGACCAGATCATATCTTTAGGTTTTGAGTGTTGGGTGTTGGGTTTTGGGTGAAATACATTGTATACTGTATATTGTATATTGTAAACTGTATATTCTAATGTCCCCGGATCGCTTTTAATACATTAAACCGCTGTATCACGATCAGTGGATATAAAACTGCGATGGATGTCAGTACCAGGATCACGATCGCCTGATTATAATAAATCGCCAGATCCATGGAAAAAGGCATTACCGGCTCCACATTCATGTCGATCATGGCCTTTGCCGCCTCACCTGTCAGCCGGATCGGATTCAGATAAAAATAATACATCAGAGGTGTGGCCAGCGCAATACCAGCCAATACACCGATCAGGGCAATGTATATTGTCTCGATAAAAATAATTATCCCGAGTTTGTGCCTTTGCATGCCCACCGACACCATCACGCCGAATTCGCGCTTGCGCTCCAGGGTCATCATCATCATGGTGCCCAGTATGCCGAAACCAACTACAATGTAAAGTATCCCCAGCATAAACATCCCGCTGATATTGTCACTTTCGATGCCCTGCACTACTTCGGGATTCATCTCCCGCCACTCCATGATCTCATAATCCGGACCGATCTTTTCCCTGACAGCAGTAGTGTCAGTAGCAAGTTTCTTCGGATCATGGAGCATGATAGATATGGAAGTCATCATGTTCGGGGCACCATATAAATATTGGGCTTGTGTCAGGTCCATGTATAACAATTTGTTGTTCATGGCAGTTGAGGGGAAACTGATGATCCCCCTGACGGGATATACTCCGGCTGCGGTAGCACCATGATATCCCTGGCTAATGAGGGTGATGGTATCGCCTACCCCAAGTTTCAGGAATTTGGCCAGGTTGACCACCACAAGTACCCCATCATCACCTTTTTTAAGATACTCCCCTTCAATTACTCGTTTTTCCAGTCCGCTGGCTTCGCTTTCAATTTCAGGGCTTGTTCCGATCACAGCAATGCCTTTGGTATGTGAACCGGCAGATCCCAGGGCAAAAGATTCCAGCCTTGGAACGCTCAGACTGATGTTGGGAATTCCCTTGAGGGCATCCATTATTCCATCATCACTGAAAATGTTGTTGATGGTCTTATCATCCCAGTACCCTTTTTGATGGATCTGGATATAACCGGTGGTGTTTTTGATCGTATTCTCCTCCATGGCGCCATATGAACCGAGTTGCATAGAGCGCATGAGCAGGGCCAGGAAGACGGCGAAGAATACGGATGATACGGTAATGATCGTCCTTTTCTTATTTCGCCAGAGGTTTCGCCAGGCTATTTTGAAGTATTGTTTCATGACGGATTGTTTTTTCAGCTGCTACCTTATTTTTTTCATGTTCTGCTGTGAGAAAAATGATTCTTTTATGTCGACATTGAAATCATTTTCAGTGATTTCGATAATGGTCTGGTTGCCCGGGTCATCGATAGGTGTCATGACCATCTTTGCCGGCAGCTTCCTGTCGGAGAATTGCCTGATATCGGAACTTTCCTGGCGGTTTATCAATACATCGTCTTCATCATAGAATTCGAGCTTGAGCTGGTAGAACTCCTCTTTTGATATCCATGCCAGCACCTTTCCCCATACGACGGGGGCATCGGGCTTGGGGATGAGTTCCAGCTTATAGCAGTTCAGTCCTTCCACCACTTCCTCCCCAAGGATCTGGTGAGTGTACTGGTTCACGTATGAGTTCATCTTTACCAGGTCGTCATTGGTGAAATCAGAGCCCATCCACGACTGGCTCATCATTGATGGGGGGATCTTGATCATCTTGCTGATAGACGGCATCCAGTTCCACATGTCGGTCTCCCTTTTCAGGAATGTCTGGCCTTTATCTTTCACAGGATCAGTGATCAGGATGAGATAATACTCATCTCCCATTGACCAGCTCTTCATGCTCACCTCCCGCGACCATGATGGCCTTACAACGGTCATTTTCATGACTCCTATACTCGATTTGCCATTCACTTTGTCAGTTGCTTTCTGAATTATCTCAGTAGCAGTAAGCTCTTGTGAATAAACTTGACTTCCGGGTATTGCAGCGAATACCAGCGCCAGGATGATGATTGTTGTTGTTATTTTCATTGTTAAATTGTTTCATATTTATAAAAGTGCCTAGAGTGCCTAAAGTGTCTAAAGTGAGCTAAAGTTATTCAACTTCAAACTTTAGCTCACTCCAAACTCTAGGCACTACTCTTATGTCCAAACTTTTCAATGACCGTTTCTTTCACCTTCTCAAGCGGGAATATTTCCGGGTTAAGCAGGTAGTTAATCCCGATACCATCCATGAGAGCACCAAACAGCATAGCTTCCGCCATGGGATCCTCTACTCCTTGCTTTTCGTAATATTCAAGCAAAAGCTGCAGGGAATCCATAATTACCTGTTGATATCTTTCCTGTACCATCTCATAGATCACCGGTTGCATCATTATGCTGAAATACAGCTTCCAGTATGTTGGGTTTTTAATGAGTGTATCAAATGCCCTGTTTACGAAAAAGTCAAATTCGTTAGTGGTGAGTACTCCGTCCTTGTTGGGGTCTAAAAATTCGAACAGAGTACTCATTCCTTTTTCAAATATCGCTGTGATCAGATCCTCTTTACTGTCGAAATAGTTATACATCAAACCCTTCGAAATGTCTGCACTCCCGGCGATCTTGCTGATAGAGGTATTATGATAACCCTCGTTTGCAAAGAGTTCCAGAGCGGCATCCATGATCCGGCTTCGCTTTTCTTCCCTTAACTTTTTAAATTGTTCCGGTGTTCTGGGCATGGTTTATTGACTGAACGTTTGGTCAAAGATAAAACAATAAAATGACACAAATCAAGCTTTTTCTTATTTTTTTTTACCACATGCAAAAAAAGTGTTGGGTGTTGGGTGTTGGGTTGGTTAACGGTTAACAGTTGACGGTTGACGGTCTTTGTGATGCTTGGTGTATCCTTTGTGGCATCCTTTGCGTCCTTTGTGGTAAAATAATCTAAATTTGCTTTTGAATATATCTTAAAATGGTAATAGAAAAAGTAATCCTGGTAGATAAGCAAGATAAGGAAGTTGGCACGATGGAGAAGATCGAGGCCCATGAAAAGGCATTGCTGCACAGGGCATTTTCCATTTTTGTATTCAATGATGCGGGGCAGATGATGCTGCAAAGAAGGGCATTGTCGAAATATCATTCACCCGGTTTATGGACCAACAGCTGCTGCAGCCATCCCCGCCCGGGGGAAAGCCTTGAAGAAGCCACCCGGCGCCGGATCGTTGAGGAGATGGGCTTTGCATGTGAGATGTATGAAGTGTTCAGCTTTATCTACAAGGCAGCATTCGACCACGGCCTTACAGAACACGAGCTGGATCATGTATTTATGGGCATACATAACGGTGACCCTCTCATTAACCCCGAAGAAGTTGAAGAATGGAAGTGGATCGATGTTGAAGACTTGCTGAAGGATATTGATCAGTTTCCTGATAAATACACAGTGTGGTTCAAGATCGCATTGGAGGAAATGGGGGATAGGGGATATCTTAGGTAATAGATGCTGGATGCTGGATGCTGGATGCTGCCTACCGT
>JAGLEK010000441.1 GCA_023145125.1 Bacteroidales bacterium
GTTGTTTTAAGGTCGTAACCCATAACGGCAGCCACCATAAAAACCAGAATTAATACACCTGTGAACAGGATGATACCGGCATTTAATGCGACATCAACAGTACCACGGGCGATGGCCGCAACAGGAATATCAACAAGATGCTCCTTTTGTTTGGATTTTCTTTTAAACATATTCCGTAAGCCGCTGTATCCGATAGCGTCGGCAAGAAGTGCCCCGGAAGGTTGTTTATCCCATCCCTCGGGTGTATATGCAATGGTCTTGAAAATATTGATCACAAAGAAAACAGCTCCAAGCATCACAATGGCAATGCCGGTAATAAAGAATGCTCCACTCAGTGGATCAAACTGGTTAAAATCAGCCGGGAGAGGCCAGTAAAGTGTATATAATGGTGCATAATGGGTAATAAAACCCGAGAACCAGAATACAAAAGTGCCAATCGTGACCAACCAGAAAGTAGCGTTTGCAAGTTTAATACTCCATAAAGGTTTCTTCATCATAAAAGGTACCACGAAAAGAAAGGCACCAAAAACTATGGAATACGTAGAACCGAATATTCCCACCAGTGGATGGGCCGTCAGCATCGCAAAATAATGCTCAGAATCAAACAAGGGGATAGGTTCGACCTGATATATCCGCATGATCATCCCCTCAATGGCAGCAAGGCCGTAATAAAGCACGCCAACCACCACAAATCGCAGGGTGATCCTTTGCATGGGTGTCAGTTTGCGGGGGTTGAACAGCGACTGCTCACCATTCATTAAAGTCTTTATATAACTCATAATTATTAATTTTTAGTTTGAAAACCTTTTTACTCACATCCGATCACATGAACAACATCCTTTATGATCATCTGATGCCCTTTCGGACCGGAATATTCAGTGGAACGGATGGTATAAATACCATTCTCATTGAATTGCCACATAATATCGTTCACATGTCCGGGGACTACCTGCATCTGGAACATCATGGAATTGTCCTGCCGGAAAAGTCCGAAGCCATAAGTAAGATCATTGGATGTAACATTGAACATCACTTTTTCACCGCAGTTGATAATAAATTTTTCCTGAGGAAGGATAAACTGATGGTTTTCCATAGTAATGTCGAATACCTGGTCAGCCTCAATGTTTTTCCTGTCGAGGTCCATGGATACCCAGGGAATGGTGTTGAAGGTCACGATGTGTAGAGATACACCGATAATGACCAGCATGGTTACGAAAGAATAAAATAAGGTTTTGCTCACCTTATTTGTCTTTCCCTTGCGGGTAATAGCAAACCCGAACCATGCGATCACGAGTATGATCACAACGGCATAGCAGGTGTATGCAATGGTTTGTCCATACAAAACTAGTGAAGAGTCGGTCATGGTTAAAATATTTAGTTAATAATAAATTACCACCCAAAAGTAGTATTTAAATTCAAAAAAAATCAAAATTTTATAATACAATCTTTTCCCAGATCGTGAATTGATGTTTGTTCAAGTGTTTTCAATAATGCCTTTCGGGTATCAGACCATGCTTCATGCATAGCGCAGGGCTTATCATTCACGCAATTTTCTATGCCAAAGAAACATGTATTGTATCTCTCCATTCCTTCAAGTGCATCGATAACCTGGGCCATACTGGTTTTTTTTGCATCCCTGCTTAGCTGAAATCCTCCGTTCCGGCCCCTGGTACTTTCGATAAAGCCATGCCTGCCAAGATCGGTAAGCAAGAGGCGGAGGTACCTTCGCGG
>JAGLEK010000442.1 GCA_023145125.1 Bacteroidales bacterium
CAATCAGCTGGTTACCCCAACCCCAACCACTTGGGTCAGGAATTGCATTTGCATTATCTGCACTAACGCCTGTACCAACAGCATCACAAACAACGCCTGTCCAGTCTGTCAGTGGAAGGTCGCCGGTTTTGGTTGTTGTAGCAGCAAAACCTGTTCCGAGTGTGTACTCCATTGCAATGGTATAAATACCGGGATTGTCATTTACGATGTTGGCGCCACCAGGAACGAGTGCATCAACAGCACCACCAAAATTGGTGTTTATCTTAACATCGTCGACACCTACTGTGTCGAGTTCGATTTTCCAACCGTTTGAATAACGGAATTTCCAGTCACCGCCATGGAGTTCCATATCAGTGATCTCCCATGACATTGTGTTTGGGTTGTAGCCTGATTCTGTGAGAACTGTAGAGGTACCCCAACCGTCAGGAGTAGCTGCACCGATAATTCCCCAATGCACACCGCAAACAGTGGCTATCATCAGTTCCATGTCAATAACGACATGGTACATGCCATCTTCGCTAACATTGAAGGCTCCGGTTACTTCTTCAACTGATCCGCGCAGGATAGGAGCATCTTTAGGCTCATCATTGGTTGGTTCAGCAACAATTCCCCAACCTGCACCGGGACCATAGACTGACTGAACTGCACCTGCAACCTTAACAATATTGAAATCCTGTCCGCCTTTGAGTGGAAGGAAGATTTCATAAAGGGTAGCCCTGTCTTCCTGGGTAACCTCATTGCGGGCAACAGTCATTATACCCTTAGCGTCGAAGCCTGTATATGGTGCCGCAATACCATAAACATAGATTCCATCAAGAACCACTACGGGTGGGGGATCATCATCATCCTTCTTACAGGATGAAAAAACCATCAGTGCTGCAAGCAGTACCAGGCTCATTAATTTAATTGAATTCTTAAACATTTTGCTTAGTTTTAGTTAATAAATAAATATATAATTATCTGAAATAATTCTATTGTAATAAGTTTGGATTGGCATCGCTTTCCCTTTTCGGTATCGGGAACACTTCCCGGTCGGGAGATGAAAAACTCTTCTCCCACCATGCTTCTCCAAACTTCCCAAAACGGATAAGGTCCTGGCGCCTGTGTCCTTCACAGTATAATTCGCGTGCTCTTTCATCCAGCAACTGCTCCAGCGTAGCGCCACCCCAGGTATCAACACCGGCCCTTTGCCTGATATCATTGATCCATTCATCACCATTTCCACCCTGACGTATGACAACTTCAGCTTTCATAAGCCAAAAATCAGTAAGCCTGAACAGTGGCAGGTCGTTGCTAAGGTTTTGCTTGGCACCCATAGCAATTTCATATTTGCCGATCCTGGCACCGGTTGTCCGGATTTCCGTAGCTGTATGCGTTCCGGCCGACATAGAAAGGGCCGGAAGGTAAGGATCGATATCAAGTGGCTCATGTGTTGTGCCATCGAGGATCACACTTCCATTACTGGCATACTGTGGCCCATAGATATTATATCCTTCTTTCCTGGCATCGCCATCTTCATAACGGTCGAAATGACTGGGAACAATTGCAAAACCGTTCCATGGCCC
>JAGLEK010000443.1 GCA_023145125.1 Bacteroidales bacterium
TTTCGTATGTCAGTGGGTCACCATTTAATCTATCTGTCTGTTCAATAAAAGTGGATCCATCAGCATCATCCTGCCATCTGTGATATGAACCGTCGTCCTCGTTATATCGCCAGAAAACCTGATTCTTATATGCATAAAAAATCCATAAAGATGGGGCATTTTTACCCCCCTCAGGAATGACTTTCTCAAACACCATGCCGCTTAATGCGTCCTCCCCTATTTTTTTCTCGCTTTCCTTCGCAATCTTCTCAATATCGCCAACAGTGATCATTGCGCTGTTTATATCTGATTGGTCATTACCAACTACATTCACATAATTACTCAATTGATCGGCCACTTTTGAATAGGCGGAAGCCATCACGATAAAACCATTAAATAGTTGACGCACATAATCATAAGGAAGCCTTCCCGAGCGAATTGGTCCGATTACAGGTTCCTGCATACCTTCAGTTAAGCTTTTTTGCATGTCCCCGGATTTCGTTTGAACAGATAACTTTGGATAATCCCCATAAAATACCGCCAGATACCGTGTCATCCCATCCCCAATAGAAAGCTCAAATACTATCGAACTGGTTGACAATCCTGCCTGGGGGCGGGCAGTCGTCGGAAAATTGGTCACAGAGACCAAAGCCGGGGGAAGCAATAAATTCTCCGGATTATCGACTGGTAGCCCTGTAAGAGGATTGATCGAGCTGCTGGAAGCAGGGTCTTCCTCATTATTCAAATTGGTAAATTCTTGACCGCCTTCTTTTTCTTGAGCCTCATCTCCAATAAAATTAACGAATTCCGTGTTGGATGATTTCATAATTGTGGATGTTGTTAATTTTGGTTCTTCCGCCCCTTCTTCGATTCTTGAGATTGCATCAGGAAAATAACCCCCGAAAGTACAACCGGTAATAATTAAAAACGAGATCATAGTCAACAGAAACTTTTTCCACTTCATCATTTCCTCACCATCTTTTCCCTTTCTTTAAAACACAAAAAGATCCTCAACAGCCTGGCAGTCATAACTTTTCAGCAGTAGACCCATAGCTTTGCGCCGCCGGTTTTCACCGGGTTTACCTTTTTTCGATCAATGTTGTGACCACAATATAACACAAATAATTCTCTTTTAAGTAAATCTTCAGTAAATAATATTTCTCATAGCACAGGAGGCGTATCTTTCATAAAAACCCCTATTGACAAAAAATAAAAAAAACCGTACACTAAGGTATAGTGGTATGACCATCATACCACACGAATGATAATTAAAGGAATGGAGAAAATCATGAATAAGAAAATATTGGTCGTCCTCTTTGTAGCCGCATTTGCGCTTGCTTCCTGCAGCACAATTTCCAAACTCGGAATCGGCGGAGAAAG
>JAGLEK010000444.1 GCA_023145125.1 Bacteroidales bacterium
GTATAGCATCATGGATATGCTTGAGCCAAGGTTGCTGGTTAAGGATAAATAAGCACTATTTGTCAATAGGCCCCCCTTAGATTTCTCAAAAACTTATTATGTAGCCTTATCATGGCAGTAGAATTGTGCGATTGCTACGATTGCGCGACGTATAAGATTGCATGAAGTTGGCATACCTTCGAATATCGGGCAATCGCTCAATCTTCTACATCGGGCAATAAAAAAGCTTGCCGCATCGAGCAGCATTCTTTTTTGTGGTCCCGCCAGGGCCACCCCCGATTTCTTACATCATAGATATATAGTATTTTAAGAAATCGTATAGTAGTAATGACTGCGATTTTCACTGCGAAATGTTTGACAGTTCTCATATTCCAGGACATATGCCTGTATCATATTGGGCGGTTCGCTGGGCTTGAATAATAACTGCGGATTTGCTAACTTGGAAGAGCATAAGCTTGTGAGGAATACCCCACCGAAATAGTTAGTATATTTGATTTAATAAATTGAACAGCTTTATGAAAAAGATCTTGTTAGCAGTTATTGGAATATTTATTCTCGGATCGGTTTTTTCCCAGGATTCATTTTTATCAGCGATCAGAAAATTCAATATCGGAGTTGGTTTGCATACGGATATCTGGCTAGGGAATCCTCCGGGCATGGATCCAAGGACAATAAACCAGGGTGTCCAGGTCAATGGCATGTATAACTACCGCATAAAGGAAAGTGCGGTAAACATTGCTGGTGGAGTTGGTCTCGGAACCCATAATCTCTACACTAACACATATATTCCTGATATCAAGGCCGACTCAATCTCTTTCTTAAAGATACCTGACAATATACCGTATAAAAAAAGCAAACTCTCTCTGGCCTATATTGATATCCCTTTGGAATTCAGGGTCAAAACGCGTAAGCATTTTCGGATAGCTTTCGGATTTAAGGTCGGTTTCAACATTAATGCCCATGTTAAGTACAAAGGAAATCGCTTCGTTGTTGGGCCCAGTGGATTTGTTTTTGCAGCTGGAGCAATTGTCAAGGAAAAGGAAAAGGATGTTCGCCAGATAGAAACCATCCGCTATGGCGCTACATTCCGGATAGGATATAAATGGTTCAACCTAACGGCCTACTATCAGATCTCAAAAATATTTAAGGTTGACAGGGGTCCGGCACTGTACCCGATCTCATTTGGCATAGCGGTTATCCCTTTTTAATACGACTACCCGTACAGGATAAGTTCTGCTCTCTGTTTAGGTGCCAAACAAATATACAAAAACTTTATAATGTTTGGCTCTAAAAATTTGTGATTTTGACGGCCTTTTTTGACAGGAGAATTTGGAATTCTCAAGGTTCTGATTTTGAATCAGCAAAGAGATTTTGTATATTGTTGATTGATAATTACCTGTAGATATCAGGCCAATCAGCCATGCGCAATATTGCTTTTATTATTGTCATCAATTTGTTATGCCTGTTCAGTCAGGCACAGTGGTGTCGATCCTATGACCATCAAAGGATTGCTTCAGAATACGCTGAAAACATATAAAAAAGAGATTTATGATTAAATTGAACACTCTGGCTTTTCACAACTTGTTTCGTATTGCGATCTTCTTTTTATTGCTGCATTCCGCACCATCATTGTTCTCCCAGGTATATGGATGCACTGATCCCAACGCAATTAATTATAACCCGGCTGCTACATGGAATGACGGATCATGTATTTATGAACCTACTTCATTCACGCCTCAGCAATACCTCGAATTGCCAGCTTCCCTTGATGAAACCTCGGGGTTGATATTCTGGGCAGGAGGCATTTGGACCTTTAATGATAGCGGAGGATTACCCGTGATCTATAAGGTTGATACGATTAGCGGTGAGATTATTCAAAGTATCACAGTCTTAAATGCTGATAATACAGATTGGGAAGATATTACCCAGGACGAGGATAATATCTATGTTGGAGATTTTGGTAATAATAATGGTAATCGCAAAGACCTGAAAGTATATAAACTGGATAAATCCGGCATTCCTCCCACTGGAAATGCAAGTGTTTCTGCCGGGGTCATTTCCTTTTCCTACGGGGATCAGCATGATTTTACTCCATCTTATAATGCTAATGAGTATGATTGTGAGGCGATAACCTGTGTGGATGATATGCTTTATCTTTTTACAAAAAACTGGGTCAGTCAAACGACAAGGCTTTATGAATTACCAACTGTTTCAGGTACCTACAGTATTTTGCCTGTTGATTCCTTTGATGTTGATGGCCTGATTACCGGGGCCGGATATTCCGGTGATAATAATCAGGTGATCATGAGTGGGTACAAAAACTATAAGCCATTTCTGTTTTTATTGTTTGATTATTACGAAAATGAATTCTTCTCAGGAAATAAGAGAAGGATAGATATGGATGGAATGTTAGGTGCCCAGACTGAAGGTATCTGCTTCAAAAACGGATACAATGCACTGCTATCCTGTGAGAAATCAATTCTTGATCAGCAGGTATTTAAACTGAATACTGCAATATGGACAGATACAACATTTTTATATTTGCCCGAATTAAATGAGGATTTGTTTATTCGGGTTCATCCTAACCCTGTCAGATCCGATAAGCTGAGGATTGATGTTTTTCAGCCGGGAGAAGAACAGTGTTTCATAAATATTTATGATTTATTGGGAAGAAGTATGCTGGCACAGAAACATAAAATAAATAGTAAAAGAAAAAAAACTACCCTAAGTCTTGGTATAGGTGAAATTACACCCGGAATATATATGCTGCATGTTATTGCCGGGAATAGTTATGCCATCGAAAAGATCATAATAGAATAATAATTCATTATTTACACCTCATTGAATGCATATACCGGAGCCAGTGAACACTTCTAACCGGAAATATTTGAATACCTCATTAAAAGGATGCTGAATATTGCATCTTTCATATAGCCAGCATATTAAGGCATCTCAAATTTCTGAATTTTAGTACTATCTTAACTCCGATATTAGGTGTTCAATTACACCGTTATTTCCATATCGACGATATACATATCAATTTCGCCTTTATTTTTTGCCTGGATTTGTCCCCGGTGGCTACATTTGAAATGCCCCTTTATGAGGTCGTATGTGCTTCCTGAAATATTCACAAGGCCAGGGATTCCGCTTGATTCCATCCTGCTTGCGGTATTTACAGCATCGCCCCATATGTCGTAGGCAAACTTATTGCTTCCGACTACTCCTGCAATTACAGGTCCGGTATGGATTCCGATCCTTAATTCCCAAAAATCCTCGCCACGGGCTTCCCGTTTAGTTTTCAGGTTTTCCATAAAGTCTCTGATCTCGAGGCCTGCCCTGACCACATCAACAGGATTGGTTGAGTTGGCAGCCGGTATACCACCCGCACACATATATGCATCTCCAATTGTCTTAATCTTTTCAATATTATGCTTGTCAATAATCTTATCAAATTCCAGGAAACACGCATCAAGCTCGGCTACAAGTTGCTGCGGAGAAAGCTTTTCAGCAATTCTGGTAAAGCCTTTAAAGTCGGTAAACAGCACCGATACCATTTCATAATGTTTTGGAGTTGCCGAACCCTTTTCTTTCAGCTCTTCGGCTGTTTCTGCCGGAAGTACGTTCAGCAGCAGCTTATCCGATCGTTCTTTTTCATAGGCGATAATTTTGTTTGTTTTGCGTACATACCTGTACCTGCTAAGCATTCCAAGAGCAAGGACCAGTATCAATGCCCCGCTAATTGCAACAGCATTCCTTAGTAGTTTCTGACGCTGAAGAGCAAGTTCCTGTAGCTGCTGATCTTTGGTAAGAAGATCAATCTGGCCTTGCTTTTTATTGATCTCAAAATTCAGGGTAAGTGCCTGTATCCTCTTATCCATTTCTGCATTATACAGTGTATCCTTGATATCATTATACAATGATTGATACTTGAATGCATTCGGATAGTCAGGCACTTTAGCATAGGTTTGGGCAAGTCCGTTATAGGCATCCTGCAATACATAGCTTGCCCCTATTTCCTTCGAAATTTCCCGGGAATATTTAAAGTTCTCTATTGACTGGCTGATATCTCCCATCTGATCGTAGGTATCGGCCAGACTGAGCAATGATTGGGCCATTTCAAGTTTTGCATTATTCTTTTCAGCAAGCTCATATGCTGTACGCTGATAGTTTATGGCTGTAACAAAATCCTTGCGGTAGGCATATACCCGACCAAGGTTTAGCATGGCATAAGGAACATTTCCTGTTTCTGATTTTTCATAAGCCTCAAGAGCCTTAGTAAAATAGAAAAGGGCCGCAATATCATCTTCCTTATCCAGGTATATCTGTCCCATATTCACGGCAGAGGTGCCAATGGCGTCATAATCACCCAGCACCTCACTAAGTGGTAGTGCCCTTGTGTAATATTCTAATGCCATATCATGGGTTGCCCTTTTACTATAATACACAGCTCCAATATTTACCAGAGCTGTAACGATCCTGAGGGAATCGCCTATTTCCTCGGAAATACCCAAAGATTCGACATAATATTCGATAGCTTTATTATTATCACCTTCATTATAATAAACAGCCCCCAGATTATTCTGCATATTGCACACACCCAGCCTGTCGTTAATGCTTTCGAATGTTTTCAGGGATTGCTGCCAGCTTATGGTTGCTTCAATATAATTACCCTGAAAATAATATCCCATACCAATACTCTTATGTGCATATGCCAGTCCGCTAAAATAACTAATCCTCTCCGCTAGCTCCTTAGCCTGGCTTGCATAATTAATTGCTTCAGCAGGATTGGATCGGTAATATATTGCAGATAAGGAAAGTAAGGTCTTTACTTTCAGAGAATCATCCTCTGATTTTTCAAGGACTGCCATCAGGCTGTCTGCCTGCCCGGCAATGGCAGAATTGATAATAAGCAAGCTCAGTAAGACTGAAATAATAAATTGCTTAATCATACGATGGCTTTTCTATTACTTATGGAGTTCCTAGTGCTTGACTACTCTCAACAGCTCTATATTCTGTCCATTCTGGACTTTAATGAGATAAATTCCGGCCTTCACCCCCGACATATTTATTTCCATGGTTTTATCGGATTTCCCTGACAGGCTTATGTCCTGAATTCTTCCAAAAACGTCATAAACAAATACTTCACTGTTTTCAGCTAAAGCACTTCCAAATTCTATATAAACTTTATGAGTAACAGGATTCGGATAAACTTTAATATCTGAAAGTTCTTTATTCTTTTCATCCTCTACAGGTTCTGATTTATTACATTTTGAGGAAGTTGAACTGGCCTGGGAAGCCACAGAGGTTTTATGTCCGTTATGTTTGTAACTCGCCACAGTCCATGTAAATTTATTCCCATCGAAGCTTGCTGCCCATGAACCACCTCCAGCATAAAAAACCTCAGGTTGATTTATACCACTGAAAGAACCCTCAGCAGAAAGAAGGTTGTCTTCACCAATTGGAATATAGACATCGGACGCATTTTTGTTTTCATATTCAAAATATGCAATCATTGTATGGCCAAGGCTATCGGGAGTTGTAAGACCTTCCACACAATTGAGAAGTGTTTTAATATGTTTTGTTCCCGCTCCTGACGGATTGACATATAAAGTTCCAATTAGCGGTGTAAATAAGTAATTATCGGCTTCAGCATATGGAATGATATCATAGGTTCCTGCCAATCCTGCGAAAGCCGGACTAAGGGTAAAACTCAGGCTGTCGACGATACTTGAATCCTCACCAATGACAAAGCCACTGAATGTTGCAGTGAATGATGGAAGGGAATCACCGGCATAAATAAACTTAAGGTCTGCCGACACGCTTGCACTGGCCGGATTAATAATTAAAGTATCTGTGATACTACCGACATAATTTGAGTCGACCACAGTAGCAGTTACAATATATGAGCCTGGCAATATAGGTGCAATGGAGTCACCATTATATGTAATTGTCAGTATGAGGCTGTCGGGAGTTGTGTATGCAGTTACAGGATTCGCATTGCCATCATAATCCTGAGCCAGGCTTGCAGGATCGAATATGATCACAGCTGTATCCGGCAGGATGGTGATTTTGCCTATCCCGTACGAAATATCAAAGTTGTTGGAAATAAATGCTCCTGGTACTATCAGGTGCTCTCCAACAGTATTTCCCGTGATCACGTTGATTGAGCTTATGGCAACATCTCCAATGGAATCACCGGATAGGATAAGGATATCGCCCTCACCAAGGATGATTACAGCTCCGCTGTTCGTATTGTCATTAATATTTTCACTATTTACCAATGCTGTTGCAGAACTTGTCCCTAATCCGGCAGCGTTTACCAGCGCACCATAATTGACAAGGGCAGTAGCTGTTCCATATGCCATAACGCTTGCCTGTCCGTTTACAAGTGCCGTGGCCCTTACGGTTGCAATAGCGTTCACCAGGGCAGTGGCGGAAGATGCTCCGATTGCGTTAAGCAATTCCAGAGCACCCAACAAGGTTCCATTTACCAGGGCAGTGGCACGTTGGCTTACCACAGCATTTGAAATAAAGAAGCTTGTATTGGCAAGAGCAGCAGAATCGAGCAATGGCTCACCAGCGCCATTTACCAGAGCCGTTGCCCTTACTGTGGCGACGGCATTTACCAGTGCTGTGGCATGTGATTGCCTCAAAGCATTTAATACTGCCTGGTTTACAGGTTCACTTATAAGCACATTGTTAGCGGGATCAATGGTATCATTATTATAGATGTAATAGTAATCAAACCCATAAAGTGTATCGCCATAAATGATCGTAGTATCTTTAGGAATAATGGTGAGGTCAAGCTTATCAATGCTCAGTAGCCCATTGACAAAATCAAAATCGAAATTATATAATAAATTTGTATCAATTGGATCAGTGGGTAGGGTGTTACTCAGAGGATTTAAGGGATCTTCCATTGACGGTTTTATCTCCCACAAACCCACATTGCTGGTATCGTTTGCAACAGTTATCAGGGAAATGCTCAATACACGTGCTATTTCGAGTTCTGAAAGCCCAAAGTCATTCAGGCTATACGTCCCATTCACGCTTTCAACAGAATATGAAGCATCAAAATCAGGTAATACCTCAGCATATTTTTTACTTGCATCTGCGATATTTACTACGATTGTGGGTTTAGTAGAAAAATACAATGGATTTGACGTGCCGCCATCTGTTCCATTTGTTTGGGTATTTGGCGGGTTGTAAACCTGTATCGCCGGATATCTTTCATCAAATGGAGGAATTGTTCCTGTTACCATATCACCACTCACAGTTGATGATCCTTCCAGGAGAAGACCGTTAAAATAGATTTGAGAGCCCCCGGTCAGGTATTGGCCAATGACCGTTAATGAAATTGTATCCTCTCCGGGATTCAAAGTAGTGTCGTATACGATATCGGTAATCAAGGGGGATGGGCTTGCAAGAGTGAGCAGTGCATCTGTAGCATTCACGAGGCCCGCTCCCGTCAGCGGATCAAAGCCCGGAGACTCCATATCGACAGCTGTTGCTTGTAAGATGTCTTTAATTTCGACAGGGCTTAGTGTTTCACCGGGATCATAGAACTTTGCTTTTGCCTGGAGAAGAAGAGCTGCGACACCTGCAACATGGGGAGCAGACGCAGAAGTTCCAAAGAAGTTCGGGAAAGGGTCATTGTCAAAGTTCGGTCCTCCAAGGTCAACTGTTGTATTTACCCCATTGGGGGCAGTTATATCAGGCTTATTCCTGTCAGATCCATCAATGATCGTTCCCCCGACTGATGAAAAAGAGGCTACTGTGGGAGGATACACACCGTAGGCAGGCGTGTTGCTATACAGGACAGCTGCTACTGTGATAGCCTTTTCTGCATTTGCCTGACCAACGATGGTTGAGACAGAGGCATCAAAATATTCATTGAAAGTAATCTCACCCCTGAATACAACATACTTCATATTTACGGGGTCAGGACCTGCATTGTTAACGATCACTATATTGGTATGTGCTGTATCCAGGACCTTAAATGGCAATACTTCAATAGCAGAGCCTCCGATATTCTCCCTGTTAAAGCCAAAAAGCCTGGATCCATCATCATTGGCCAGGTATATGTCAAGGTCGGTACCAGTCAATTCATTGCCAAGTCCGTCGTCCCATTGCAGTACAATGGTGTAAGTACCTTCAGTAACCGTGATGCTCTGATAGATATCTTCATTACCTGGTCCCGCAAAATTATGTGCAGGGCCGTTAAGCCCTTGTGGTACCGGGCCGGCAACGAATGGGCTTTCGAAAGATTTGTTTCCAAAATTCCCTGCAGCAGTAAAATATACTACGCCAAGGTCAACAACATCATTTACAGCCTGTGCAACGACACCATCACGCAGAAAAGGCTCTGAAATATATGTTATGTCGTCTACAATGATATCACATCCGGCTTGTTGCAGTTCATGGATACCATTGGCAAAATCAACAGGGCTGATCAGTCCTGTCCTGAAAGCGAGTTCGGCTTTTGGTGCGACATCATGTATGATCTGCAGCATGGCTCTTCCTTCATCTGAGGCAACTCCGTACGGATAATCGAGCAAAACATCAACAGGAATGGAGTTGGTCAGGTTTCCTGTTCCGGGCAGGTCTTCCCTTAAAACATCATCGTTGGCAGCCGTTCCGTTAGACTTTGTATTATAGCTATCTGACATAACCCCGATCTTGATATTCTCTCCCGAAACATCGAATCCATTCCTGGCGACAAAGGAAAGCATTGCAGTGTCGCCTTGTGTGTTGACGATACCGCTTTGAGGTGCGCCGGGATAGACAGGACGGGCATAGTTGACCAATAGGGGCAGATCGTTTATCAACAACAGGTTTAAAATAGGGTATACACCCGTAATCCTTAATTCAACAGGGTGTGCAGTGACATCTGTCAACCCGTATGAGCCTGATTGCAACAGGGCAAGGAGTTCATCAAATTTATCGTTCACTGCAAATACTTCGATTACCACATTGGATTGGTTAACGATCTGGAAAATATCATTGGAAGAAGCACTATCAGTACTTAAATAGGTCTCATACAGGGATGTAAGTTCCGCCCCGATAAGAGAATTTTGAATTTTACCACTGTCCGGTGGAGCATAATAAGGTAAAATATTGCTTATGGCATAACAGTTCAGAACATTTTGAAAATCTTCAAGCTGAAACTCAACAATGCTTTCATAATTACTGACCTTGATATGCATTTTTTGCCTTTGCAGTCCTCCGGTCAGGGTGTATTTAATCGTGAAGACCCCTGCCTCGCCGTTTCCGATGCCGTTAATATTCGAAATCCTGAATCCATCGAAAGGCACTCCTCCCAGGCCAGGGCCCATATTGATGCCACCATAAGTGATATCACCTGCAATAGTAGCGTGAGTAATATCTGAATAGGTCCCTGCCATGGCTTCAACGGAGTATTGGTTTAAGGCTTTGCATTCAGGATCAGTACAACCATCATTTTCAACCCTTATGACAATTGTGTGCACAGCATCACCAAATTGATTAAGGCTATCATATGTAACAGATTCGATACTGGTAGTAAAGCCGGCGCCATGAGAAATGACATCTGAGCATTCAGACTGCGCCCTGAGATGTTGTGAAATAATAAAATAAACAAATAATAATAGGATGATAATTTTAAAATGTCTCATAATAACGAGTATTAGTAATTTTTATTCCGTCTGCTCATTGGCAAAATTAATTTCACTTAGACGGAAAAACTGTTAATGCTTTGTTAAAAGAGTTAATATATTGTTAATTAAGCACTTTAATTGGGAAATCCTGCCACAGTAAGCAGCTAATACCTGTTTTAAATAAACATGCTGTTCATGTAACAAAAGAAAGTGGTTACTGACAGAATTAATGGGTGGCATAGGCCGGTCTCTGTTGTTTTTGCATATAAAATTCACCGCTCAATCAAGTCAGGAATGACCTGCTTAGTTTAACAGGAATATGCAATAACGCATTGAAGTTATAATTTACCGGGAAACATTTCACTGATGATTATTTGGTAACGATTAACTTGCGCGTGATGGTTGTTTTATCATCGACAAAAGTTACCAGATAAATACCTCTCCTGACATGATCAAGTGGAATGGTGATGGGTTCATTAAAATTATTTTTGATGATCCACGAGTATTCAGTTTTACCAAGCAGGTTATAAAGGGATATAGATATAGTGCTATTTGATCCTGGAACTGAAATATTCAAATATGAAGTTGCCGGATTGGGCCAGATCCTCAAGTCAGATAATGTGTTAGCTGGTTCATCAATATCTGTAATAATGCTGTCCGGGCATATGGTATAATTCTGCCCGGATTCGTACCGCATCCTGGCAGGAATATTTCCTGTCCCCAGTTCAACAGGTATACCTACGGATGGCCATTCCATAAACTCACCCCAAAAATCAGGGGCTTCATCCAAATAATAGCTGTTATCAGGAAGGTCGGTGGTTCCTGGGGGTAATATATTTCCAAGTATGTTATTACCATATTCAAGTTGATCAGTTCCGGTTAAAACATATAAGCCATGCAATAATTCTGTACTTGTCGTCTCACTGCCAACAAAATTCTGTTTGTCGGTTTCCTTTAATGTGCTGGTCGTCATTATTATGCCCCAAAGTTCCGCACGGTTCCTGAAAAGAGTGTTATAAGGGCCAGATGGCCCCCAGTAATGGTCAATTACAATGTTTTGTGCTATATTACCTTCCCAGAGGTTTGAGAAGGGGTAATGGCCATGAAAGGAAATATCTCCTGATGCATCCGGAATAGGTTCAGACCGATGAGGTTCAATAGAATAATTATATGAGAAAATATTACCATTTGAACCTGTTTTTATCATCATTGCATGTCGTAGATATCTGAAAATATTATTGGTGATCAGGCATTCACTGGTGTGCATGCTAAGAGCTATGCCATAACCTCGCATACCTGTTCCGTCGAATGTAAACGCATGATGAAAATAGTTCCCGTCTATCAGGATATTAAGGCTTGAATATACAGCCACATGGGCACCGACACTGGTATCACTTTCAACACCTCTGACAAAGCAATTGGCTGCCATGTACATGTATATATTGGCGCCTGAACCTTCAACAGGCTCATCCAGACGTTGAATTTTTAAACACTGAATACCGCTGTTAGATATCGGAACTACAGGCCTCACTTCCGGATTCAACTCTGCGGAATAATCAATCCGTAACCCACTTTCAATTAACAGATTATTGTCCACAATGGAACTAACCCTGGTTAATTGCCCAACTGAGTAATCTGCCCAGGAGATCGGAACAACGTCCCAGCTTCCGTTTTCCTGACGGATCTCGATATAATCTCCGGGTGTAAATAAGCCTGGGTCTTCAATAGTTATAAGGTTATTTCCTTTGTTAAGTCCTCCGGTTATATTCGTAAAATCCTGCGCTTGAGCTTTCGATATTGAGATGCAATTTGTTGCTTCACCCTCAAGATCAAACAATAAAGTAGTATTGCCGGAACCATCCCCTTTAAGTACACAACTGTCTGGCAAATCAATAGGGCCTTTGATTAAATATCTTCCGGGAGGAAAATATACATAGCCGTGCTCACCACCTAAACCCGATATAGCATTTATAACTGCTTGCCGGTCATCTGTGATTCCATTGCCTGTGGCTCCATAATCCATTACATCAACCTGCATGTCTGGTTGTGTAATTTCCATATTGTCCAAAATAACACTCCAGTCAACCCTGCGGTCTTCAGGTATGACCTGAGCAACCGCAGATATACTTACAATCGCAATTGATAGTATTGATAATAAATATTTCATTTGGTGGTTTATTATAACAATTAAAAGTACTATTTTTTACTATTGAGTCAAACAGTCTCAAATTGTTTAGAGTCTGTGAGCTTCCCCGAAGTTCGGCCATTTAAAAATTGGAGTTATAATTTAAATTTCTAATTTTGAACAGTTAAATTAAACTATTTGTTATATTTAATATGTTTATAAAACTAGTAATATTAAAGATTATAAAGAAAGTTATATGAAAAGTGATCTTACAGAAATAAAGGATAAAGTGAAGGTATATATTCATGAGGCAGTGTATACTGAAAAAGATAAGGTCAAAGATGATTCCCTGATATTTAAAGAGGGTTTTATTGATTCAATGGGTTTTATGACCTTAATAACTTATCTGGAGGAAGAGTTTGGCATTAGTACGAGTGACGCTGACCTTTTAGAGGAAAACTTTGAATCAATAAATGCTATATCAGACTTCGTTATGAGGAAATTAGAGAATCAATAATGTGCGGAATAGCAGGCATAGTAGATTTCAATAATAATAAGAACAGCATTGATATTGTTAAATCAATGCTGCAATCTATATCTTACCGAGGACCGGATGAATGTGGTATCTATCATTCTCAGAATGTTACCATGGGAAATGTCAGATTAAGCATCATAGATCTAGTGAGCGGACAACAGCCTCTTTCTGACCTGACTGACAGGTACTGGATTGTCTTTAACGGAGAAATATTTAATTTTGAAGAGCTGCGTCAGGAACTGGAGAAAGATGGCAGCAAACTAAGAACCCAATCCGACACAGAGGTCCTGGTTCAGCTATATGCAAGGTACGGTAAGGAATGTCTGGGTAAACTAAACGGGCAATTTGCTTTTGCCATATGGGATAAACAAAAGGAAGAATTATTTATTGCCCGTGACAGGGTAGGTATTCGGCCCCTGTTTTACAATATTGCCAATGGTGTATTCTCTTTTGCATCGGAAATAAAATCTCTCTTTCAGCAAAAATCAGTAAACCGTGAACTTCAACCTGAAAGCCTGGCTCAGATTTTTACCTTCTGGACAGCAATAACGCCAAATACTGCCTTCAAGGATATCTTTGAGCTTTCACCCGGTCATTGCCTTGTATTTAACAGTGATGGACTGAAAATTGAAAAGTACTGGGAATTAGATTTTGACAACAAGTATGAGAGCCTTTCATTCAATGATGCATTAGAACAATTTGATGAATTATTGAGCAGTGCTGTGCGCCTCAGGTTAAGAGCAGATGTTGAGGTTGCGGCTTATCTGAGTGGAGGCATTGACTCATGTGCTACAGTAAGGTATATTAAAGACATTGAACCCGGTATACTGAATACTTTCTCTATAGGATTCGAGGATAAGGTTTTTGATGAGAGTAGCTACCAGCTAGAAGCCGTGAAGTATTTAAATACAAATCACAAATCGATCACTTGCTCTTCACAGGATATCGCCAGATACTTTCCAAACGTTGTATGGCATTCAGAAACTCCCGTAACCAGAACAGCCCCTACTCCCATGATGATCCTTTCCAAGCTGGTCAGGGATAACAACATTAAGGTGGTAATAACAGGTGAGGGTGCTGATGAAATGCTGGCAGGATATAATATCTTCAGGGAAGCAAAGATACGTAGATTCTGGGCTTCACAACCCGGATCATCTATAAGGCCTCTTTTACTTAAGAAATTATATACTGATATTCCTCATCTTCGAAATGCCACCCCTAACATTCTTAAGATGTTTTTCGGGTATAAACTTGATGATATTGACAATCCATTCTATTCTCATCTGTTAAGATGGAATAACTCAAATCATATTAAAAAACACTTCTCATCAGAACTAAAAGAAGGCTTTAAGGATTATTCACCGCTGAGTCTGCTTTCAGGCCAATTACCCAAAGGATTTGACACCTGGGATACCCTGGCCAAATCACAATGGCTTGAAACCAAAATATTTATGTCGGGTTATCTTTTGTCTTCCCAGGGAGACAGGATGGCAATGGCAAACTCTATTGAGGGAAGGTACCCTTTCCTGGATCACAGGGTAATTGAATTCTGTGCCGGTCTGCCGGCAGATTATAAGCTAAAGGGTCTTAAGGAGAAATTCCTCCTTAAAAAGCTTATGGAAAACAGAATTCCTGAAAGTATAATTAGACGGCCAAAACAACCCTATCGTGCACCTATCAGTAGTGTGTTTATGTCGGACGGTGCACCGGAGTATGTAAAAGAAATGATATCGGATGAATACACAAAAAAGGTCGGTATCTTTAATATGGAAACCCTGAAGCCTTTATTTAATAAAATAAAAAAAACAGGAACAGCTTCGGAAATGGAAAATATGGTGCTTGCTGCTGTAATATCAACACACCTGCTTCATCGACAGTTTATTGAAAACAAAAATGATGAATTTCATACGCCAGAATTAAAAAACCTGAAAATAATTGAAGACTTATAAAAAACCCCCAGAAAATATGTCACCTAAGAAGCCTTTTTCCAAAGATATTATACTACTTGAAGATGTTGAAACTGCAGTTGGCAATATAGTAAATAAGATGCAGGAGGATGTTTTGCATAAGCTGAAACGCAATGGCGGTGTAATAGGTGCTAGCGGGGGTATTGATTCTTCTGTTTGCCTTGCTCTTGCCGTTAAGGCCTTTGGCCCTGAAAAGATTCTTGCTGTCATGCTGCCTGAAAAAGACTCCAGTCCCGACAGTGAGGAGCTGGCACGGAACCTTTCTCAGATTTACGGAGTAGAAGCAATAAAAGAAGAGATAACCGATACTCTTATAGGCTTCCGCTGCTACGAGAGACGTGATGAGGCTGTCTCAAAGGTCTTTCCGGAGTATAATCCTGTAACCTATAAGATGAAGATAGGGATTAAACAAAGTGGACCTTTTTCTAACCTCCCACCTATTTTCAACCTGACAATAGTGGATC
>JAGLEK010000445.1 GCA_023145125.1 Bacteroidales bacterium
AACCCTATCTCTTCCTCTTCTTCTGATGAAATCCCCCATGCCTCTTATTTGGCCTTTGCGCCCTGGGATCCCATTCAGGGCCTATGCCCAATTCCGCGGGGAGCGGGATCTTAATGATCTCTTTTTCTATCAGCCCTTCGATCTTTTTCAATTTGTACATGTCGTCCCTGTTGACCAGCGTAAGTGCGATGCCGGTTGTTTCTGCCCTGGCTGTACGGCCTACCCTGTGTACATAATCCTCTGCATCCTGCGGAGCATCGTAATTGATCACAAGGTTAATGTCTTTTATGTCCATCCCCCTGCTCATCACATCCGTAGCGACCAGAACCCTGATCTGCCTGGCCCTGAATTTGACCAGTACCTCTTCGCGCTCACTCTGCTTCAGATCAGATGAGATTCCGGCAACGCTGTAGTTATTTCCTTTCAGGGTGCGTGATATCTCTGCAACCTTCTTCTTGGTGGAACAGAAAATAAGAATGCTCTTGCATTCAGGCTTATCTGCAATGAGGCTGTTGATGAGAGGTGTTTTTTGCTCATCAAAGGCAAGGTATACAGCCTGCAACACTCCTTCCGGTGGTTTTGCGATCTCCAGGCTGACTTCTGCGGGTTTGGAGAGTATCTTGGAAGCCATTTTTCTGATCTCCGGCGCCATTGTGGCACTGAACATAAGGGTTTGCCTTTTCTTTGGCAGATAGGTGATTATCTTCATGATGTCATCATGAAAGCCTATGTCGAGCATCCTGTCGGCTTCGTCCAGGACAAGATATTCCAGGTCATCGAATTTAACATAACCCATGGCGAGGTGTGCTATCAACTTGCCCGGTGTGGCCACGATGACATCCGCACCTGTTGTCAATGATTTTCTTTCTTGCTCCCATTCGCCGCCATCGCCCCCGCCATAGACGGGTATTGAAGAAATATCGGTGAAATACCCAAAACCATTGAACTGCTGGTCGATCTGTAATGCCAGTTCCCTTGTTGGCACGATGACCAGCGCCCTGGTCAGATGATCATTATTTCCTGCAATTTTATTGAGTATTGGCAGTATATAGGCAGCTGTCTTTCCGGTACCTGTCTGGGCACATGCGATCAGGTCTGCGCCTTGCATGATGTGTGGGATTGCTTGATCTTGTATGGGGGTGGCTTTCTCAAAGCCCATATATGATATGGCTTCAAGAAGCTGTTCATTCAGTCCGAACTCGGTAAATTGCATAAAATTTGATTAATGATCCCGTAGCTTCTTGCGGGCAAAGGTATAAAAAAGAGCGTACCTATTTACCCTTTTCCTTTTCCCTGATCTCTTTCAGAACCTCTTCCTGAATACCTTTTGGGGTGGGTTCATACTGATAGAATTCCATGGAATAGTTTGCCCTGCCGCTTGAAAGGTTCCTCAATTGGGTCGCGTATCCGAACATCTCCGCCAGGGGAACAAAACCACTGACTTTCTGAGAGCCCTTGCGGTACCTTCTCATGGATTCGATCTTTCCACGCTTCCTGTTGAGGTTGCCCACGATCTCGCCAATATAATCATCGGGCGTATTCACCTCGAGCTTCATCATAGGCTCCAGCAATATAGGTATTGCCTTCATGAATCCTTGTTTGAAACAAATTGATGCACAGGTCTGGAAGGCCTGGTCCGAAGAGTCAACTGCATGGTGGCCGCCATCTATCAATACTACTCTGACATCGATCACGGGAAAGCCGGCAATAATACCTGCATCCAGTGTTTTCTTGATTCCTTTGTTGACAGAAGAAATAAATTCTGCCGGGATCGCACCGCCTTTGATCTTGTCAATAAATTCGTATCCTTTGCCGGGGTTGGGCTCTATCCGCATAACCGTATGCGCAAACTGGCCTTTACCACCGGTTTGTTTGGAATGCTTGTAGTTGGAAAGAACTTCGTTTGTCATTGTCTCTCTGTAAGCAACAGCAGGTGCACCGACATCTACTTTCACTCCAAATTCATCCAGCAGGCGGTCCATGATGATCTCCAGGTGGAGTTCCCCCATGCCTGAGGCAATAGTTTCCTCTGTTTCATGATCGAAGCGGACATTGAAAGATGGGTCTTCATTTGAAAGTTTTGCCAGTGCTTCCCCAAGCTTACCCTGGTCCTTATGGGTTTCCGGGGAGATCATCAGTTCGATCACAGGTGGTGGGACATGGATAGACTCAAGAAGCAATTTGTTAGATGGATCACAGAGTGTGTCTCCGGTCTTGGTAACCTTCATTCCTATGAGTGCAACGATATCGCCTGCACCGGCTTCCCTGATCTCTTCCCTGTCCTTGGCGTGGATCCTGAAGATCCTTCCGATCCTTTCATTCTTTTCTTTAGTGGAGTTGAAGATCTGCATACCGCTTTTCAGATGCCCGGAAAAGATCCTGATAAAGGTCTGTTGTCCGACGTATGGATCATTGATCAGCTTAAAGGCAAGGGCAGAGAACGGTTCGTGTATACTCGGGTTCCTTGTGTAGGATTTTTCCTCATCATCTATGTCCATGCCTACAATAGCTCCCACATCCACAGGAGAGGGCATATAATCAACTACTGCATCCAGTAATAACTGTATTCCCTTGTTCTTGTATGCGGCACCGCAGAATACCGGGGTGATCATAAGCTTCAGGGTTGCATCCCTGGCTGCTTTTTTGATCATCTCTATCGGTACTTCCTGGTCGTCGAGGTATAATTCTGCGATCTCATCATCGAAATCAGCAAGCTTTTCGATCAGATTTGTCCGGGCAATTTCAACATTTTCAGTGTGTTCGGCCGGGATCTCTATCTCACCCCGCTCAAAATCATTAAAAGTATATGCCTTCCTTTCAATTATGTCGATGGTGCCCAGGAAATCATCCTCAGCACCCATGGGAATCTGGAATGGAACCGCATTGGCATCGAGGTACTTGTTCATTTGGCTTGCAACCTCCATAAAGTCTGCGCCTGAACGATCCATTTTATTGATGAAGCCAATGCGTGGTACCCTGTAGCGGTCGGCCTGGTTCCAGACGGTTTCACTCTGGGGTTCAACGCCGCCAACGGCACAGAATACGGCAACCATCCCATCGATCACGCGAAGCGAACGCTCAACCTCAATGGTGAAGTCGACATGCCCGGGGGTATCAATAATATTGATCTGATTGTCGCCCCATCTGGTTGAAATAGCAGCAGATGCAATGGTAATGCCCCTTTCCTGTTCCTGCTTCATAAAGTCCATGGTTGCCTGCCCGTCATGAACTTCCCCCATCTTCCGTGATGCTCCTGTGAAAAAGAGCACACGCTCGGTGACTGTAGTTTTACCGGCATCTATATGTGCAGCGATCCCAATATTCCTGAGTTTTGATAATGTCATTGTAATGATCTGATTTATTGATTCTTAAAAATAATATTTTGCTGATTATTCAAATCTGAGCCGAAAATGTCTGCAAAGGTACTATTTCCCCGGATGTGAATATTAAAAAATTGTTAAAAGATGTCGAAATATTCTCTATTACTGGTAATTATCACTTCTAAATGCCATTTGATCAAAAAAAAATCCCGCCGGAGAAGCGGGATTTAAAGTCTTGATGAAGCCAGCTTACTAGTGGCATACAATAAGGCCGTAGTGTGCGACAGTATAGCCGGGCTCAAATTCATAACATTCGATCTCGATCTTATACTGTGCCGTGTAGCTTGGCGTAACCGTGACAATGGCAGTTGCATCAATATCTTCGTCCTTAGTGATCTCGATCCAGGTGCCGTCAACATCTTTGTACACTTTGACATCCATATCCTTAACGCGAAAATCGCCAAAGGCAACGATGGCATATTCGTATCCTTCGTGCAGATACCGATAGGTTGCTTTGGCAGATTCGCCTATAATATCGAATTCCATCCTGACAATCTCAAGGTCTTCATCTTCAATGGTTTCAATAATAGGTAAGGCTTCTTCCAGGATGGGTCCCATCGAAGTTTCACTCTGGCCATAAGCAAATCCCGTTGACATAATGACGGCACAAATGATTAAAAAGAGGTTTCTCATGTAAATAGGTTTTTGATTAATAATTTAACATTAGGTTGTTACTTAAATTATAGTGCAGAAAACACAATAATCACTAAGTAATTATTGAAGTATTCATACTTGAAGAAGTAAATATATAAAAAATCTTTCTGATGGGGTGTTATTATCTGTTGAGAATGGATATTCAGATTCTAATCCTTTTTTATTTCAAGGGTAAGCGCCCCGGTATCATAGTCAACCACCCTGAGAATATAAGTATAGTATCCTGAACGCAGCATTTGTTCACCGGCATAATCATTTGGAATGAGAAAAAAATCCTTGCCGTCGATCTGTAAGCGCACATAAGCATAATTGTAGGCAAAGTCGAAAAGTTGATAGGCTGTGTAAGAGTTTGGCTCTATTTCGCCATAATTGTGCTCACCCCCGGAGGTGTTAACGATCACTTCTTCAAATAGATCGGGACTGTCGTTCAACACCCGTATATGAACCTCGTTATCGGCTTTTTT
>JAGLEK010000446.1 GCA_023145125.1 Bacteroidales bacterium
AGTGGTATATGGCTTGTCCGCTGATCATTTTTCAGCTTCTGACCCAGCTCAAAGCCATCCATATTTGGCATCATCACATCGCTGATAATGATATCGGGTAAATTCTCGACCGCTTTTTCAAAGCCTTCCACACCATCGACAGCCCCGATCAATTGATATTCATTTTCGAAGTAGCTGCCAATATATCTACGCAGATCTTCATTATCCTCAACAATTAATAAGACAGGATCAGAATCTTCTTTTAACAGATCAATGCTTTGGCTTGCACTTTCCCTGTCTTCAACATCCTTATTAAATTCTCCCTCATCCCGCAAAGTGAATTGAAAGGGTGATATCATGTCTTCTGGATTTTTGACGAGCTCGTCTTCTTGAAGATGCTCCTTCCCCTTTGGAAGAAATACAGTAAAAGTGGTTCCTGTCCCCAATTCACTTTCAACTTCTATTTTTCCATGATGCAGCTCAACCAACTCTTTAGCCAGGGCCAGGCCAATGCCTGTTCCTTCCTGATAGTTTGAATTTTCAGCCCGGTAAAAACGATCAAAAATATGTTCCAGATCATCTTCAGAAATGCCAGCCCCGGTGTCGGAGATCCGGAGAGAAACAAAGTCTTCTGCTTCTCCAAGAGATACATCAACCTTTCCTCTGTTCCCGGTAAACTTTAAAGCATTTGACAGCAGGTTATAAAGGATCTTTTCAATCTTATCCCTGTCGATATACAATGGCAGAAAGGCAATATCAGAATTATATGTCAGTTGAATGTTCTGTTGCTGGGCCAGTGATTCAAAAGATTGAACATAGCCTTTCGTAAGACTTACAATATCTTCTTCCCAGGCCTGCAGTTTCATCTGTCCTGATTCGATTTTCGACAGGCTCAGCAATTGGTTTATGAGTTTTTGCAGGCGCAGGGCATTGCGTTGCATGATATTCAGGTCCTGCTCTGATTCGGGATCGGAAATCTTTTTTTGGAATTTTTCCAGCGGGCCCAGTATCAGTGTAAGTGGTGTACGGAATTCATGTGAGATATTGGCAAAGAACTGTGATTTTAATTTATCAAGTTCTTTTAATTTTTTCGCTTCAACCTGCTCTATTTCCAGGTTCTTTTTCAGTCGCTGTCGCTTGAGATCATATCGCCTGAGGAAATATAGCAACAAGAGAATAATAATTCCATAGAATAAGTAGGCATACCATGTTGCCCAGAGAGGAGGAGAAATGATCAACCGAACACTTGTACCCTCCTCATTCCAATAGCCATCATTATTTGAGCCCTTGACCCGAAAAACATAGTCGCCGGGTGGCACACCTGTGTAATTTGCAAATCGTCGGTTGCCGCTGTAAATCCAATCCTCGTCAACCCCTTCCAGCATATAGGCGTATTGATTTCTTTCGGGATTTACATAATCGAGGGCAGCGAATTCGAAGGAAAAATAGTTTTGATGATATTTGAGGTCAATATGCTTTATTGCTGTAATAATGCTGTCCATAGAAAAATCCTCATTACGGACTTTAAAACTGCTAAGGATTACTGTTGGGATGTGTTTGTTTTCATGGAGGTTGCAAGGATCAAACGTAAAAAATCCATTTCCGGAACCACGTCGTCCACCACAATAAATAAAACCATCATTATCGATGTAGTACTTCCACGGATATATGCTTTTAAAAGGCATCCCATCATGAATGGTAATAGGACTGAATACCTGATCCTCAGGGGCAAAAGGGTTAAATTGCACCAATCCCTTTTCGCATATAAACCAGAGATTATCTGATGGATCTCGTTTAATATTTGAAGGACTCAGATAATCTGGCCTGCTTTTGTGATCAAATAATTTAAATGAACTATCCTCCGGAAAAAAATTCACCAGCCCTACTTCTGTTCCGATCCAATAATTGCCTTCTTTATCCTCACAAACAGATGAAACCTGATCAGTTGGCAGACTTTCCTGATTATTCGGATCGTTTAAAAAATGAATAAATGTTGTGTCTGCCCTATTTTTTAGAGTCAAACAATATATACCATTACCGGGGCACGCAAACCATATATCCCCAGCGCTGTCCTCATAATAACTCATCGCAATAATATTCCCCTCTTCCTGTCCGGGAAATTTCTCAACCCTGGCCCCCGCAATGCCTTTGTCGATATAATAAAGACCCTGTGTCGACAGAAACCAAATGATGTCCTGTCTGTCCTGAAAAATTTCATAAATACGAAGCGCAAATCCATTCTCGATATCATCATAATCAAGGATGCGTTCATATTCATTCGTTCTTGTATCTAATTTACCTAAACCGTATCCGGCAAAACCAACCCAAAGAATTCCCTCTTCATCCTTGAAAAGGCTATATGGAAATAGATAATTCAGACTGTTTTCATTATCAGGATCATGCCTATAGTTTTCCAGAAGGCTCATATTACTGTCTAATTTAAATAAACCTCCATAACCAGTTCCTACCCATAGAATATTATCAGAATCCTTGTAAAAAGATGCACCGGCATACAGATAATCATCTATATTGGAGCGGATATAATAGTTCTTAAAAAGACTTTCCGCGGGGCTGATCCTGATCAACCCGAGATTATCTGTTGCCAACCACAACCTCCCTGTTTTATCCATGAGTTCGGCATAAACAAGATGCAAGTATTTATATCTTGGATCATCCGGGTCAAAAGGAAAGAATTGAAAGGTTTCAATATTTATATCAAATTTGCTGAGCCCGTTATACTTTCTAAGCCATAATGAATTCCCCTGTTCGGGAAGAAATTCATAAACTTTCCCAAAATATTGATCACTCCCAGTGGAGGGATCTTCATATCGGATCAATTTTTCATCTAATGGACTGTATTTGAATAATCCATTTTCGGTTCCGAACCAGAATACCCCATCTGAAGCTTCAAGAATATCATATACTGCCAGTGTGTCGAATCTGAATTCTTCCTTGTTAGAGGGGACAAACCTGTCAAAATCATCATTGACTTCATCATAAATTAATATCCCTGCCCCGCAGCCTATCCAGATCACATTCTTGCTGTCTTTGTAAACTGTATAGGTGTGATTTACACTACTGTCGGGGTATCTCGGTGTAAAAAACCTATGTTCAACAATTCCTTCATCAATATAATACTTAACAAATTCTCCTCCATAACCATATCCAAGAATATTTCCTGCAGAATCCTGACAACCTTGCCTTACACCGATGACTATGGAGTCGCCCAGGTTATCACTGTTGGTAGGATATCTTGTCACTTTTCCTGTAGCTTTATCAAAGCGGTCGTACAGATTTGAAAAGTTTACCAACCACAAACCCTCGCTGTCATCTTCAAAAAGAACAGAACGGACCAAATTGCTGGATATGGTAGTAGTATCATAGGGGTCGTGTGTGAAATTCACTGTATTGTAGCCATCGTAGCGATAAAGACCATTAATGGAAGTGTACCAGATAAATCCCTGTGAATCTTCAAAAACAGAAATTATTGGGGTCTCTGGCTGGCCTGGGATAACTGTATAATTATCATAAAACAAGGTCGTATTTTGGGCAAATGTCAGCCCAACAAAGCCGGCAATGATTAAATAAGTTACAAGGATTAACTTAAGTCTCATATCGTTGGATAGGGTTGTTGGAGGATAAATAT
>JAGLEK010000447.1 GCA_023145125.1 Bacteroidales bacterium
ACCGCCTACCGTCAACCGTCAACCGTCAACCGCCTACTCTTCCTAAGTGCCACACTTACAGCAATCAGTATAAGCATCACGGAAACAAAAGATGAAATCCTTGCCAGGTAATCGCCATTGCTGGAGTAAAAAGTGATCTTATCGTTGGCATTGATACTTTGCCTCAATACTATCGGCACCCAATAGGGGGATTCCTGCATTATGTCTCCCCTCTGGTTGATAAACGCTGAAATGCCGGTGTTAGCCGCACGTGCAATGCTGCGGCGGGTTTCAATGGCCCTTAATCTTGCATAAATGAAGTGTTGCTTATGTCCCGGGGTTCTTCCCCACCATCCATCATTGGTAACGATGAAGATCAGTTCCGCTCCGTTCCTGGCAAACTCGGCAAAGAACTCCCCATAGATAGACTCATAACAGATAACTGCTGATACCCTCAAAGAGTCATCCCGGGTGATAAATACTTTTCTTATATCATCAGTCCCGAGACTGCCGACAGTGCCTCCGAGATCAATTGCAAAGTTCTCCAGGAAGCCAAGGTACCTTGGAAATGGCATTGTTTCCACACCGGGAGTAAGCTTCGACTTATGATATACATCGAATCCTCCTTTTTCATCAATGAAGAAAACAGTATTATAAGCATCATAATAAGCATCGGCATCCCTGAACTTGCGTGCAGTATATGATACTTCCTCACCATCAAAGTATTCCTTGAAGGTTGATGCCCCAATGATAAATCCACAATGGGGATATTCAGCCAGAAACTTCGTGATATACAACAGGTTCGGGCTTTCCTTAAAACGATGCTCCCAGATGGGTTCCTGTATGGATGATTCCGGGCAAATAACAAAATCCGTTTCTTCATCAATGACAGTCCTGACAAGGTCAAGGTTGCGATCAATCACCTCCCGGGGTGGAAGTGTGTATTGTTCTGTATAAGGATTAATATTGGCCTGAGTCAGGATCACATCCACCGGCCGTTGTTCTTCTTCATACATCCTGTACATATTGATAGAAATAAGCAGCGGGACGAATAAAAATATGGCTGCAAGCGAGCCCCAGACGATCTTTTCTTTGGTGAGCCTCCTGTTCCTCCACCCCATCGTAATAAACTTATAGAAAAGGATATTGAGGATGATAATCCACAGCATGCCCCCGAAGGCACCTGTATATTCATACCATTGCACCCATGCGGGAAAATTCGCAAAAGCATTGCCCAGGTTCAGCCAGGGCCAGCTCATATCCCAGTTTAGGTGCCAGTATTCGAAGCTCATCCAGTAGAAAGGCAGGATAAAATAGCCGTGGCTTTTCCCATATACGCTTTTCTTGGTATAGGAGTAAAGGCTGAATACTACCGCCATGAAAAAGGAATTGGTCACGATTGCCCCGATGGCCCCTGCCTCAGTTGAGTTCCATATCCAGTATGTGGTTAATGTATTCCAGACAAGGAAACCGGGATAGGTGTATACCAACACCGCGAAGCGATGAAAATCCTGCCTGTTCTTGCTGATGTAATCTTCAATAAAAAGAAATGGAATGAAAGCGATAAGCATCAGCCCTGCAAAGCCATCACGGGGCCAGGCCAGGGACAA
>JAGLEK010000448.1 GCA_023145125.1 Bacteroidales bacterium
CGATATGCCTTCTTGATCTCCTGTTCGGAAGCACTGTGCTCAACCTCCAGGACTTCGTAATAATCTTTTTTCGACATCACATGTAGTCTATCGGTTTCCTTAATTGCCCACTACTACCCTGGCAAAGCGGATCACCTTGTCATTCAACAAATAGCCATTCTCGATCACATCCACCACCTTGCCTTTCATATCAGGCGTTGGTGCCGGAATATTGGTTATCGCCTCATGGAAATCGGTGTCAAATTCAGTTCCCATCACGTCCATGCGTTCCAGGCCTTTCTGGTTTAATGTGGTTTTTAACTTGTTATATATAAGCTCTATGCCCTCTGTATAATCATCCTCAACGCCATTTTCTTCTGCTGATTTAATGGCCCGCTCAAAATCATCAAGCACCGGCAACAATGCCGCTATCACATCTTCCGATGCGGTTTTAAAGAGTTCAAGTTTTTCTTTCTGGGTACGCTTCCTGAAATTATCGAATTCGGAGAAAAGACGCAGATATTTGTCATTCATCTCCTCAAGCTTCACACCAAGGTCGTGGATCTTTTCTTCTGTCTTATCCTTTTTCTTGGAAGCAACAGACTTCCGCCCCTTCTTTGCCGCCTTGGTCACAGGCACCTCTGTGCTATCGTTCTCCTGGTCTATATTTTTCTTTTCTTCTGACATCTTTTATTTTTAATAACAATATATTATCAGCCATAATCAAATTACCTGCCAACATGCTTGATTAAGACAAATTGGCAGAATATCCGGGTTCAATCCCTGTTCTCAATTAATAAAATACAGGCTTTCACTGACAAGGAATGTAATATCAAAGATTTCAATCGTTTACCCTGCGAATATCGGCACCAAGGGCTTGCAGGCGCTTATCTATATTCTGATATCCCCTGTCGATCTGTTCGATATTATGAATTACGCTTTTCCCTTCGGCAGAGAGGGCTGCAATGAGGAGTGCAACGCCTGCACGTATATCAGGGGATGTCATGGAGATGCCTTTAAGCGGATACTGCCTGTTCAGGCCTATCACGGTAGCGCGATGCGGATCACACAGGATGATCTGCGCACCCATGTCGATGAGTTTATCCACGAAGAACAACCTGCTTTCAAACATCTTCTGATGGATCAGCACGCTGCCTTTCGCCTGTGTTGCAACCACAAGAATAATACTGATCAGGTCAGGTGTGAAGCCCGGCCATGGTGCATCAGCAACAGTAAGTATAGAGCCATCCATAAAAGTTTCTATCTCATACGATTTCTGGGCGGGCACGATGATATCATCATCCCTTCTCACCAGGCTGACACCCATACGCTCAAATATAGTTGGGATCAGGCCAAGGCGATCGTAGTTCACATCTTTAATGGTGATCTCTGATTGTGTCATGGCTGCAAGGCCGATAAAACTACCCACTTCGATCATGTCGGCCAGAAGGGTATGTGTACAACCATTAAGCTCAGAAACGCCTTCTATCTGTAAAAGGTTTGAGCCTATTCCGGAGATCTTCGCCCCCATGCTTACGAGCATCGTACACAACTGATAGATATATGGCTCGCATGCTGCATTAAAAATGCTTGTAGTGCCCTCTGCCATCACGGCAGTCATCACAATATTTGCGGTTCCTGTAACGGAGGCCTCATCAAGATGCATATAGCATCCCTTCAGTGAAGATGCATCTACAACATAAAGATTTTCCTTTTCATCATAGCGGAAGTCGGCGCCGAGGTTTTGTAATCCTATAAAATGCGTATCCAGCCTCCTGCGGCCTATCTTGTCGCCACCCGGATGTGGCATGAAGGCCTGCCCGAAGCGGGCCAACAGTGGCCCGATGATCATGATGGATCCACGCAGGCTGGCACCTTTATCCTTGAATTCAGGAGTTTTGAGGTACTCAAGGTTTATATCGTCAGCCTGGAAAATATATGATTCAGGCGCTGTCTTTTCAACCTTAACACCGAGGTCGCTCAGGATACCGATCAGCTTATTTACATCGCGGATATCCGGCACCTTGTGCATTTCTACTTTCCCGGCAGTGAGCAACACGGCGCTGATGACCTGCAAGGCCTCATTCTTTGCCCCCTGTGGGGTAATCTCCCCATGGAGTTTCAGGCCCCCTGTGATCTCAAAAGAACTCATTTGTTCCTACGTCCTTTATTTTTTTGACTGTAATTATTATCCCTTGGCTTTCCTGTATACTTCTTCTTCTTGTTGCGTGCAAGTATCTCACTGGTTTCGTTAAGCTTAAAATCACCCTCGATCACAAGCTTGCCATCCGACATTTCGTCAAAGTGCTTAAAGATCAGTTCATCATTAACCGAGTCCCTGTTCCAGTTCAGGTATGATTTTTTCAGCTGGTTGGCTATGGATTTCATAAAAGCATCTTTGGCAGGGCCATCTTCATAAGCAATGGCTTTCTCAATAAGTTGCTCAATATTCTTACCATAAGGCTTGTACTTGATCTTTGCCGTAGAATATGGCACACGTTTAGGTTTGGAAGCGAGGATATCCTTCGGTGGTTCCGGATACGGCCCATCTACATTAATTTTCCATTCGGAGATGATATGCAGATGATCCCATAGCTTATGCTTATAGTCTGCAGTTTCCCGAAGCTTGGGATGCATCTGTGCCATGATATTCACGATCACGTGTGCTATTTTCAGTCGCTGCTCTTTGTCTTCAATAGAAATGGCGTAAAGGACCATCTTTTGAACATTCCTGCCATATTCTGGCATTTCCAGGTGTTTTCGATTAGTATTATATTCCATTTGATGTAAAAATATTTATGAATTCTTTTCCTTCTATCCGGTTAGTTTTCGAAAGTATAACGAAACAATATAGAGGAGTTATTGATCAGGTGTGTTTCAAATACAACTGCAAAAGTACATAATTATTTCAGAATGGAGGTGATAAATGTTTATTAGGGGTAGGGGACAAGGTGCAGGGAACGGGGGGCGGGGGATGCAATTACCCAATTCAACTAATTCAACAAGTTCAACAAGTTCAACTACTTCAACCCGTATCAAGTGCCTAAAGTGAGCTAAAGTTTGGAGTGAGCTAAAGTTTGGTGTTGTCCAGTAGCCATTTAACCATGTAGCCATTTAGCCATTTAACCACCAATTCAACCAGCTTTGTCCGCCGAAGCCTTGGCGAAGGCGGATTCAACTATCTCAACAGCGTCAGCTTCGCAAACTTCAGCAGCAATTGTTTCTGGCCTACGTTGGTAAAAAATACGGTTGCTTTTTTATTTCCGCCTAATCCCTCCACGGATATCACTTTGCCTTTGCCAAAACGCTGGTGTCTTACTTCCATGCCCGCCTGCAGGCGTTCAATGTCCTCCGGGTTCATTGCGGATTGCTTATCCCCTACACTGTCGATCCTTTTCAGGCTTTTTTTCTTGTAGTTGGCAAAACCCGGGGTGCTGACCTTTGACTTCGGCTTCTCAAAAGGAAATTTCGATCGGGGTGTGCTCAGCACCTTCTGCGGGAAGTCGATATATTTATCATCGATCTCCTCTACAAAACGGCTGGGTTCACAGGGGGTCAGGTTACCCCAGCGATAGCGGCTTTCGGCATAGCTTACCGTGACGTGTTTCATGGCCCGGGTAAGGGCGACATAAAACAGGCGGCGCTCCTCTTCCAGGTCGGCACGGTTGTTCAGCGACATGATCGACGGGAACAGGTTCTCTTCCATCCCTACTACATAAACGAAGGGAAATTCGAGCCCTTTGGCAGCATGCACCGTCATCAGCGAAACATGATTATTATCGTTTTTGTCTTTCTCATCGGCATCTGTCAGCAAGGCAACATCCTGCATAAACTCATCCAGGGTCCGTACAGGCGAAACTATCTCGCCATCTTCATTTGCCCGGACCTCCTGCTCTGTAAAATCCTTGATGGCATTCAGCAATTCCTCGATATTTTCGTAACGGCTCAGCCCCTCCGGTGTCTTATCTTCATAGAGGTCTTTAAGGATACCTGAAGAGGTAGCCACCTGCTTAGCCAGATCGAAGGCATTTCTGGTCTTCAGGTGTACGCTGAAACTCTTGATCATGGTAACAAAGTTGTTCAGGCGCATGGTCGTTCCTGCATTTATCTGCAAGCCGCTTTGTGCAGGTTTTTCAATTACCTCCCATAGGCTGATCCCAAGCTGGCTCGCCTGCACTGTGATCTTCTCCATCGTAGTTTGCCCGATGCCCCTGGTGGGATAATTGATTACACGCTGCAGTGCCTCCTCATCTTTATTGTTGATCACAAGCCTGAAATAGGCCAGCAGGTCTTTGATCTCTTTTCTTTTATAAAATGAGAGCCCGCCATAGATCCGGTATGGGATATTGAGTTTCCTGAGCGATTCCTCGAACGACCTCGATTGGGCATTGGTACGGTAAAGGATGGCAAAATCCGAGTTTGGGAGCTGCCGGTTCATCTTTTCGCGAAAGATGGCATCCGCGATCATAATGCCTTCCTCAGTATCGGATCCTGCACGGACCAGTGCCACCTGCTTTCCTTCATCATTGTCGGTCCAGATGGTTTTTTTGATCTGGTCCTTATTGTATTCTATTACACTGTTGGCAGCATTGACAATGGTCTTCGTAGAGCG
>JAGLEK010000449.1 GCA_023145125.1 Bacteroidales bacterium
TCCTGACAGTTTTCCCAATAATAACCTGATGAGCTTCAATGTTGCTTCCTTTGGATTTTGGGAATAGGTTTCATTAATCCTGTTGGCAAGGATGGAGCAAACGGTCAGTGTGTTATGTCCAAGCATTTTCCCAAATGCATATAGTGCACTGGTTTCCATTTCAAAATTAATGATGCGCTGATCATTATACCTGAAGGCGGAAATCCTTTCATTCATTTCAGGATAGGCTGCTTTGAGCCGGATCTCACGTCCCTGGGGGCCATAAAAGCCGGGTGCCGTGATGGTGATACCCTTGATAAAGCCTTCTCCCAGCATTGCTTCCAGTGATTCGGATCCTTTAACAGCATAGGGTGCCGGAAGCGCTTTCGGCCATCGAACCTGTTTCTCAAAAGCCCCGGCCATTTTATCATCACTAATATCCCCGTGTTTATAAAAGTGCAGCAGGCCGTCGATGCCCAGGCCATGCGTTGCCATGGCAAAAGAATCAATGGGGATATCTGCCTGCAGTGCACCGGAAGTTCCCAGTCGAACAATATCGAGGCTTGTATGTTTCTCCTTAATAGTACGTGTGTTGAGGTCTACATTGACAAGGGCATCCAATTCGTTCATTACAATGTCGATATTATCAGGGCCCATGCCGGTAGACATTACGGTAAGCCTGACATTGTTGAGATAACCGGTGTGCGTGATGATCTCCCGGTTTTCAAATTTAAATTCGACTTTGTCAAAGAATGAAGAAACCAATGGGACACGCTGTGGGTCTCCGACTAAAATAATCTTCCCGGCAAGATGTTCAGGCCGCAGAAGGAGATGGTATAAACTACCATCAGGGTTCAGGATCAATTCCGACTCTTTTAACCTCTTCATCACGCAAAATTAATAACTTTGTACAGTTAAACGTAAGGATTATGCAAAACATCTATAATACCATACTTGTTACCACTGATTTCGGGGAACATTCCATGGCTGCACTGGAAGAATCATTTAACCTTGCAAAGATGACCGGCCTGGAGATAACTCTCCTTCATACTATCAGGGATAACCAAACCCTCTTTTCATCTTTTGGCGGGGAGCGGTCAAAAAGCATGAAAAAGGAATATGAAGACCAGATGCGGGATCAGTTGCGACAGATCGCTGCTGAAGCATCCGGGAGATCCGGTATCCAGGTCAATGCCGTGATATCACATGGGAAAGCCCATGACAAGATCCTGAAGAGTGCCCACCTCCTGCACTCAAAATTTATTGTTCAGGGTATTAATGGCGAGAAGGCCGATTCAGGAAAAACCCATATCGGAACCCATGCTTTGCGCGTGATCAAAAAGGCTGAATGTCCGGTCATCACAATAAAAAAGCCACAAAAAACCAAAGGTTGCCGGAGCATCCTTCTTCCCCTTGACCTGACGCAGGAAACCCGTCAAAAGGTAGGCCATGCCATTGAAATTGCTAAAATGTTCGATTCAACAATTAAGGTGGTTTCCATATACTGGTCGTCAGGGAATAAAAGCATCCTGAACCAATTGCAGCATCAGATGAAGCAAGTTACCTCGTTTATCGAAAAGTCAAAGGTAAAATGTACTACTGAGGTCATTGAGCGCAAAGGAAGTTCCAAAACCCTGGCTCCGATGATCATGGATTATGCAAAATCCCAAAAGGATATCGACCTGATCATGATCATGACACAGCGAGAGGCAGGTTTATTCGACCTTTTCCTGGGTTCTTCCGCCCAATACATTCTTACTCATTCCGAAGTCCCGGTGATGTCGATCATCCCCAAAGAGCTCGGATTTTCTTCTATGATCAACTAAAGCATGAAAACAGAGATCATCAGCATAGGCGATGAACTGCTGATCGGGCAGGTGGTAAACACCAATGCTTCCTGGATCGCCGAACAATTGAATATTGCCGGCATTGAAGTGATACGGATCAATACTATCGCAGATATAAGAGAAGAGATCCTCAAGGCGTTACAAGAAGCATCCGGCCGGGCCGAGGTGGTGCTGATTACAGGTGGCCTCGGGCCTACGCGCGATGATATCACCAAAAATACACTTTGTGAGTATTTTGATTCCCGGCTGGTATTCCATGCACCCTCCTTTGCATACGTAAAAAAGCTGTTTGGTGATCGCGGTCTGCCGGTAAGGGAAGTTAACCGGAAACAGGCAGAGGTGCCACACAATTGCATTCCCATTGTGAATGAGAACGGAACTGCCCCGGGGATGTGGTTCGAAAAAGAAGGAACGGTATTTGTTTCCATGCCCGGCGTTCCATTCGAAATGAAAGCCATGATCAGCAATTATGTTATTCCTGAACTTTCAAAGAAGATCAATGGCTTACAGATCATCCATAAAAAAGTCCTTACCCATGGGGTAGGAGAATCATTTCTTTCGGAATTGATCAGTGATTGGGAAAACAACCTTCCGGTAAACATGAAGCTCGCTTATTTGCCCCAACCGGGGATTGTCCGGCTAAGACTGAGCGGCTCAGGCCGGGACAGGGCAAAGCTCAACATCGAGATGGATGAGAAAATAAAAGAGTTACAGAACATCATCCCTGAATTGATTTTTGGCTACGGAGAAAAAACCATGGAAGAAGTTGTGGGTGAGTTACTGAAAAATAGCGGCATGACATTGTCGACGGCAGAAAGTTGCACCGGAGGATACATTGCCCATTTAATCACCAGCATAGCAGGAAGTTCTGCATATTTTAAAGGTTCTGTTGTTGCATACTCCAACCAGATCAAGACAAGCATACTTGATGTGAAGGAAGATACGCTGGCAGCACATGGGGCAGTAAGTGAACAAACGGTCACCGGGATGGCCCTGGGAGTAAGAAAAAAGTTTAACACCGACTTTGCCATTGCAGTATCAGGAGTTGCAGGGCCGGATGGGGGAACCGATCAAAAACCTGTTGGGACAACCTGGATAGCTGTTGCAGGACCGGATGTGCTTATTGCCGAAAAGCATCTTTTTGGCAAGGACCGGCAGCGGAATATACGTATTGCCGCTATTACAGCACTGAACAAACTACGCCTGATGATGATCAATGACAAATAAGCCGGGGATCAACGGGCAGCCTTAATGATCTTAGCCTGTATCATATCAATTCCGCTATCATCTGTAACTCTCAGGCGATAAATGTATATCCCGTCGGGAAAGCCGCTGCCGTTCCATTGAAAGCGATATGTTCCGGCTGATGCATGATCGCAGGAGTAAGAATTCAACCTTTTCCCATCCGGACTGTAAATTTCAAGGCATGCTTCCGCACCTGAATTAAGCCTGTATTCAAAGGTGATATGGCCGACAAAAGGGTTGGGATAAGTACGAATGTCAATATTGACCATCTCCGGATCCTCTCCGATACCCGTTATCAGGTATTGCAGGAGTTCTATTCCATCCCCTGTGCCCAGGTTCCTGGTATATTCTTTGTCAACATCATTGTTCCAATGCTCATGCACCCCCATGCTTGGGATCAGTATCCCATCAGCATCCGGATCGTAAACGATGCCTTCAGCCCAGTTAGCTGAATCTGCAGCCTGGTGCAGGAAATCATCCGCACCGTACATATCAGCATATTCATCGAATTGCGCCCTCACAAAATCCATTCCCACGGATTCAATAGCAACATGGTCCTGTGATACAAAGATCGAGTTCGGCCAGTCGTCATCAAAAGGATTTATTTGCCATTTTACGGGTTCCGTAACAGGCAGTTCACCCCCCCAGATACCATCGACAAGGAAAAGCACTGTTTTTTCACCAAGGTCTTTATGTTCCATCAGGTCAACAAGGTTCCTGAATTTTCCATATCCCAGGTTCTCAAATCCATTTATTGTAGGGCTTGGCAGGCTGTAGTGAAGGTGCATGGCAAGGCCCCTGCAAATAGAACCAAAGTGGTTCTTGGCACAGAATGTTCCTCCCGCCAGGTCATGCTGCTTCAGGCATCCCATATTAATCATATAATCAGCATCAATATAAGCCGTTGGCAATGAATCATTAATGGTACCGTCACCGTAGAATAAAACCGGTGCCGGAGATGCTATCACTGCCGTGCGTCCATGGAGGCCAAGCTGGTCCAGGTATTTAACGTCAGGGAATAAACCATGGCACGGATCCCAATACTGGTTGTAAAATATGCGGATCGGATCACCGATGGTGATGTTTTCCTCAGCCACACCGAAAACATCAACAAGCTGTTTCAGCATTGCTACAATCAATTGTGGGGTTCCATCCATCATTTCCAAAAGCTGGGTCTTATCATATGTATCATAGCTGATGTTACCCCAGCCGCCTGTGGTCAGGTTAACTTTGATGGCGATCTTCTGACCGGGCTGAAACCCAACATTCCCGTTTCCATGGGTTTCATTATAATGCCTGAATAGGGCATCCCACGCAAGGCTGTCGGTATCTTCTTCAGTTAATTTCTGAATAGATTGTGAAAGCATGTTTTCAATTACTGCAGCATCGACATTATCATCCTGAAACCAGTAGTCACCCGGTTCATTGGTGCAGGTTTCGTCTGTTGCATTAGGATCCCACACCCATACAACCCTCCCCGG
>JAGLEK010000045.1 GCA_023145125.1 Bacteroidales bacterium
GATACTGGATCGGTCCTCATAAACTATCATCTTATTCAAAACGCTCTCACGCACTTTAATAACACTGGTTTTACCGTCAAGGGTTTTAAATTTCTTTTCGAGTTCATCTGCTTCTTCTCCTGCTTTATGATTGTATATCATCTTATTAAACAACACCATTCCTCCGGGTTTCAGGCATTTTTTCAAATTAGTAATAAATTCCATTGTTTCACAGGAGGCGGGCACCTCAAAGTCAATGTAAACATCGACAATTATGAGGTCGTACAATCCCGGGTCATCAGCGATGAACTTTACAGCATCTGCCTCAATTACTGTAAGGTCAGTAAAGCGATCGGTGTTGAAGTATTTCTTTCCCAGCATCAATACGCCGGGGTCTTTTTCAACAGCGGTGATGCTGCAGTCCAGGCCAAGTTCCTCCCGCAATATTGTTGCAACGCTGCCTGTGCCGAAGCCCAGGATCAGTGTATCCGGGATCTGTTTTTTACTAAAATCAAGCTTCTTAAATACCTTCCGGAATACCCTGTGCAAGGCTCCGAAAGAGTAATTGGTATTCGGTGAATTGAGCAAAAGGGTATCCCCTGCCTTCACTACTTCAAGCATATTGCTCACCTCTGACCCAAGCTTCTCGACCACATGCCCGGAAGTGAACTTTTCAAGCATCCGTTTCAAACCTGATATTTCCTTTTTCACCATCAATTCCGCTTTATGAAAAGCTATTATTTACTTTTTCTTTAAACCTCCTGTTATTCATGAGCATGATGATCAGCTCATGAAGGACCGCACGCAAGGGCCCGGCATAGATCATGAGCTTCATTATTCGCAATTGAATACGGTTATACCTGATCACGCGCTTCATCTCCTCTGATTCTTCTTTTTGGCCTGTGATATATGCTGCAACCTCGATCCCAGAAATAAGCGATTGGTAAATACCCTCTCCTGTGAGGCCGGAAGCCATGCCGGCAGCTTCACCTGCCAGAAAAATATTTCCGAATCTGAGGCCCCTGTAATCATAGCTGATGGGGGCAGATTGGTATTCAGCATCACTGATATCAATGTTCTTGCTTTCCAGCCAGCGATGGAATTTCTCTTTGAGTTTTTTGGAAGACAAATACCGCGTATCACAGCAACAGCCAACCGCCATTTTATCCTTGTGGGGAAAGATCCATCCATACCATGCATAAAAATGCCTGCTATCGAGGAATATCTCCAGTTTTGGGTCGAGATCCGGCACAGCAACGATATACTGAATCCCGATCAACTTTTTCTTTACAGGCAACTTAAGATACCTCCTTACAATGGATGCATAGCCATCGGCCCCAACCAGGTATTTATATCTGTATTCCTCTCCCGAAGAAGTAATGAGGCTGTTCTTCCTGATCTCTGTCACTCTTGTACCTGATAAGACCGCAACGTCGGTATTGTCGAGCCGTGCCCGCTGAAAATTACCAAGTTTTTTCCGGTCCATGGTGATCATGATCGTATCAGGAGTTTCAGCATGGCTGAATCGCCCGGGGGAATGCATTGCTGTTTTGCAAACCCTGTGCTCAATGATATTATCCGGAAAACTAAAGATGCCGAGGCCTTTCCTGGTTATTCCGCCAGCACAAACCTTGTCTCCAAACACAGTATCTTTTTCAATAAGCAGAACACTCAGATCAGTCCGGCTGAGCTTTTCCGCACATATCAGGCCGGCAGGTCCGGCACCCACAATGATCACATCATATTTCTCCATTTACCGAGGATAATTTCACTTTGAATACTATATCAAAAATACGAAATTAATCCAATAAACAGGATAAGAGAGGGCAGTTCCGGAATTACCCGAATGACTACTTAATAAGGATCTTTTCAGCGTATTGGAAATCCACGTTGACAAAACGAAGGTAATACATCCCTTTTCCTAAAGAGGAAAGATTAAGCTCATGTTTAAAGCCTGTATTGGTAATATGCACTGACTCATTGTATACTTCAATACCATTGATATTGATAACGCTGATCTGTGTTTTCCCTTCTACCCCGATAGATTCGACAGTAAAAAGTCCGGATGAGGGATTCGGGTATATATGAAAGTGGCTATTCCTGAAGGATTCATCGATCCCGAGGCAGGCATCAAAATCAAAGATCACCAGTGTCGTGGCTGAGCCTGTGCAACCATTTTCATTTACAACATCTACAGTGAATTCCTGTTCATCATACGCCAGGCCTGTGGAGACCACCTGTATTTGCTGGGTTGTATCTCCTGATGACCACATAAAGTCTGAGCCCTGGTTACCCGCATCCAGCGTAACCTGTGTATAAATACAATGCACCTGTATATCGCCCCCGATATCTACTACCGGATCCGGCAGGAGATCAACAAAGAGTGAGGCGTTAAAGGCATTATAGCCATCAGTAAACTGAAGGTCGAATGTAGTAGGCTCGGTTATCGTGACAATGGGATTCTCAAAAGCATAGGATTGTCCACCCGGGTCGGCTGTCCACAGGAAACCCGTATAGGTTCCGTCGCCACCCATGGCATTAGCGAAAAGCTGTACAACATTACCGGCACAAGATACAGCCGGTTCAGAGTACGGCAGCGCACCAAGAGGATCGCCATCAATGATCACCTCTACACTTGTCACTTCGCTTTCGCATCCTGTTGCAGCATCAGTAACAAAGAGGGTGAAAGTAATATTCTCATAAATATTATACGTCTGGGGATTGGGTAATGTCGGGGTCACCAGCATGGCGGAAGGTTCCCATATATAAATAAAATCTCCGGAACCACCAATGATATCACTTGTCAGGTTGATCCATATCCCATGCGGGATATATCGGGCCGGTCCCAGGTCTACAACAGGTTTGGGGCCAATAGAAAGGTACATATCATCGGAATGCACCGAGCTTCCATAGGCTGTCATGGTCAGTGTTACACTGCCATTGGAAATATCGTTTTGACCCGGTGTATATACAGGATCAAGTATCCCCGGATCTGAGAAGGCACCATCCCCTGAGCCGGTCCACTCGAGGCTTGTGTAAAAAAGTGCATTTCCATAAAGCTGGTATTGCATGCCCTCACAGATGGCATCATCTTCCCCGGCCAGTGCTGTTGTTCCCGACACTATCGACAGAAGCATAGCATCAGTGGAATCACCTTCGCAGGGATTGTGGGCTTCACCATATAAATACAATGTGACGGATCCGGCGGAAATATCAGCAATTGATGGCGTGTATACCGGGGTCTCGATACTATTGTCGCTGAAGGCACCCGTACCGGAGGTAGTCCATTCAATAAATTCATAATTATCTGCGGATGCTCCCGGTGTGTGGGCCTGGCCTTCTGCAATGATCGCATCGGGGCCTGCAAAAATATCAGGATTTCCATATACCCAAACCTCATTCATAACATCATTGATACAGATAGTGTCCGTTCCGAAGAGATTCTCGTCAATATAATATGCCGTATAGTAGATCTCATTCAGGCCATTGTTCGCGAGGGCCGGATAAAATGTATCCGCGACCATGCCGGGGCCGGAAAACTCACCTCCCGGCGGAGTGCCTGTAAGCACAACAGGATTATTATTCCGGCAGAATTCATTCTGCAGCCCGAAATACGGAATGGCAGTTGTATTATCGAATATATCGATCGTGGTTGTGTCTGCAGTCGGATCACAACCTTCTGCGAATTCAAAGATAAATTCGGCAGTTTCCGTCCCTTCGATGAGGTCATCAGAATAGGGGAACATGTTCAGTGTCACAGATAAGCTCCCGGCAGGGATCCATAGTGTATCATCGGCCGGGGAAAGGCCATAATCTACATCCAGTTCGGCTGTTCCCAGGGTTTGCTGCCGCACAATATAATAGTCTTCCATCCTGAGTTCATCGAGCTCAAAGGTTAACTGGGCATCATTACAAGCCTCTACGGCACCCCCAAACCAGATCGATGAGTTTGAATACCCGAGATTTGTGCTCGGCCCGGTGCTGGAAAACGAATTGGCTTCGAGGAAAACGCCGGAGTCA
>JAGLEK010000450.1 GCA_023145125.1 Bacteroidales bacterium
AGGGCTACGCAAGGGGTGAGGCTTATCAACCTCAGGGATGACGATTCTATTGCCGCCGTAGCAAAAGTTGATGTTCTCGAAGGAGATGAGGATGAGGAATTCATCGATAATGAAGAAGGTGGGGAGGAGATTATAGAGCAGGAACAGCCTGATTCAGCGGATGATACACCGGAGACTAAGGAATAATGTAAATTCTGGCAAGAAAATTGAATTTGTTTCAGTGTAATTTATATTTTTGTCTTGATTGACATAAAACCAAAATTAATATTATGAAGAAATTGATCATGCTGCTGATCGCAGCTTTCATCGTAACCGGGATCACTGCACAGAATTCCAAACGTACCAGTGCATTTAATTACTTCAAGAATGGTAAACTGGCTAAAGCCAAGGAATACATCGATCCGTGTATCACCCATGAAAAAACCATGAATGTAGCCAAAACATGGTACTATCGAGGTAATATCTACCTTCAGATCGCACTTAGCAAGAAGCCTGAATACCAGTCACTTGATTCAAATGCACTTGAAGTTGCCTACGAATCATACAAGAAGTGCGCCGAGCTCGACAGCAGGGGAGAGTTTTCAGATGATGTACAGAATAACTACCGGGTAATTGCTTCTAACTTTTTCAACCAGGGAGTAGCAAAATACAATGTATCTGATTATATGGGGGCGGCAAATAGTTTTCAGAACACCTACAATATAACGCTGGAAATGGGTGCCGTTGATACACTGGCATTGTCGAATGTTGCGCTGGCCTATGACATTGCAGAAGAATATGACCTGGCGCTTGAAAAGTACCTGCAGCTTATTGAGATCGGATATCTTGACCCTTTGATCTTCAATTCCCTTGCAACGCTTTATCTTAACCAGAAGAATGATACTGTTCTTTCTGAAAAATATGTTGCCGAAGGGCGCGCATTATTTCCGGAGGATTACCAGTTGTTGATCTCTGAAACTAATCTGTACCTCGCCAGGGGCTATAATGAGAAAGCTGTTGCAAACCTTGAGAAAGCACTGGAAACAGACTCGGAAAATCAAACTATCTGGTTTGCACTTGGTACTAACTACGAAAATGTTGGCGATCTGGAAGCTGCCGAGAAAGCTTATCAAAAATGCATAGAGATAGATCCAACATACGCTGATGCCTATTATAACATGGGAGCCATGTTTAACAACCAGGCAGCAGAGATCATTGAAGTTGCCAATGAGCTTCCTTTAGATGCTGTAGAAGAATATGACACAGAGAAGGCCAAAGCTGATGGCTTGCTTGAAAAATCATTGCCTTATCTGGAAAAGTCAGACGAGCTGAATCCTGATAACCTTGAAACAATGCAGACACTTAAGCAGATCTACACCATTTTAAAACAAATGGACAATTTGAAAGCTATTAATGAAAGGATCAAGGCGTTGGTTGAATAAGTAGAGTATTACATCATTATATAGAAAAGCTGCTTGTTAATGGCAGCTTTTTTTTTATCCAGTATCCAGCATCTAGTATCCAGGATCTGGTACACCTACGCTAAAGCTTGTGCCTCCGCTAAAGCTACGGCGACACGCGGACGGTGCACGAAGGGGGAGTGGAATCAGTATCTGCTCCCTTTCTTAATAGAAGCCTATTTATCATAATATAAATTATCGGTCAAAAGAAGCAAATCCCGTAATACGGCAGTATTTGACATAAAATCAGTTGTCGCGACGCCAGTCCAATAACGGTCGATTTTATGATAAGGAATTTGACTGCTAAAATTGGAGTATGCGATCAACAATAATTCATGAAATCTTGACGGGGCTATACTAAAACACGATTATTTTTTGCTTCAGTATTGTTTTTTCTAATTTGATTAAAACAAAATATAAACCTACTGAAAGATGAGATATATCTATGAATGGGCTATTGCTATCTTTATGAAAAACAATTCGACCTTCACTGTTCAGGATCTGGATTTCATTGTAATTAATAGGTTCTCCATCTATCTTTATAAACAATTTATCATCTGCAGGATTTGGGAATATATCCACTGCAAGTTCAGGCTCAGAGTTATTTATACCAATGTACTCACAGTTCTCCTCCACTTCATTAATGTTATTGCAACCTGGATCCAATGCATTCCCACCAAAAACAGCTTCAGATCCGGGCAATTCCAGGTATTCACAAATACTTCTGACTGAGCACCATATAAGACGGCCATTGATTTCAGGATTATTCTGGGTATGTATTTCAAGGCTTCCGATCGACATCGAATCGATACTATCCAATCCCGATAAAGAAGGAAGCATGGGGTTATCTTCTATATGAATAGTTCCACCACCAACAGATGTAATACCCATCAAAGCAGTTATATCGTTAAGACTATGATTTCCATTAGGCATCCCTAAAAAATTATTGAATCCGATCTCTATTCCATTTCCGATATACTGCAGCGAATCAAGGCCAGTCAAGTTTACCAGATTATCATTAAGGTCTATGAACAATTTGCCTTCTACATAGCTTATTTTTTCCAATCCGATTATATGTTCTCTGTCTGAGTTGCAAATTCTCAGGTCCCCACCAACATACTCAATGTTATGCAATCCTTCGTATGTAGCCTGTCCATTTCCTTCAATAGCCATCCCGGCGCCATTATTGCAATGACCACCAACACACAATGATCCATTGATCCGGCTAAGGCCTTCTAAACCTGAAAAGTCCTGGAGGGAGTAATTTCCTCCAACAAAAAGGTAGTCACCAAGGGAATCCAATGCTTCCAATCCTACAAAATTCAGCAAGTAATAATTCCTGGCACAAAAGAAAGCATAACCTATCCTTCTCAAGCTACCCAGGCCTTCAAAATTTACCAGGCTATCATTTAAACAAACACAAAGACTTCCTCCAATCTCCAACAGGTTATCAAGACCTGTGAATGAGGAAAGCATGGGATTACCTCCCCCTCCCGGCATATCCAATGATCCAATCATCAGGGCTCCATCTATTTCAATAAGGTTTTCAAGCCCGGATAAAGAGGTCAGGGAATCATTGCTCTGCAGTCGCAGGTAGTCACCGATACTTACGATGCTGTTCAGACCAGAAAGATTCCTTATATCACTACCCTCAATACGTACAAAACCTTCTATTTCCATACATCCCGGATAATTAATCTGAAAACTGTCGATTTGAGCCTGGGAACTGAATGTGATTCCCTCTGGAAGGCAGGATTGAGATTGAAGTACCCCAATAAAAATAAATAGCAGGAAACTGAAAACTGTGAAATATCTCATAGCTTAATGGCCTGG
>JAGLEK010000451.1 GCA_023145125.1 Bacteroidales bacterium
TCAGATTTCAGATTTCTGATCTCTGATTTCTACTGATATTTTTCTCTGTCGCTGAAATACTTCATAAACTGCACTCTTTCATAAAGTGTGGGGTTGACAAATTGTTCCTGGCTCAGCTTACCCCTGAAATCATCGACAGAATCAAAGCCTTTTTCTGTCATCCACTCTTCAATTTCCTGTATAACAGTTTTAAGATATTCAGGCCCGTTTTGATAGAGGCAGGAAACCATTTGTACGGCATCTGCACCGGCCAGTAATTGTTTTACAACTGCTTTTCCATCATGAACCCCGGTTGAAGCAGCAAGATCACTCTTGATCCTGTTGGCCATTATCCCGATCCAACGAAGGGAGGTGGACAGCTCCTGTGGTGTGCTGAGCACATTAGTAGATATGATCTCCATCTTATCAAGGTCGATATCAGGGCTGTAAAACCTGTTGAACAGGACTATCCCATCTACGCCTGTTTTAGAAAGTACCTTGATGGCACGCCCAAGATTTGAAAAGTAATAACTAATCTTTATTGACAGGGGAATTTTGATGATATTCTTAACATTGTTGATGATCTCGAGATATACGTGATCTATATCTTCGATACTTTTATCGAGTGTTGACGGAAGTAGGAAAATATTGAGTTCCAGTGCATCTGCTCCGGCTTCTTCTATCTTCGTTGCAAAATATGTCCACTCGTGGGAGCTGTTGCAGTTGATGCTGGCAATGATAGGGATTTTCACTGCTTTCTTAGCATCGGCGATCAGCTTGATATAGTTTGTAATGTTCTGTTCCTTGATCTTATAATCAAAATAATCCAGGTAATCATCTTTATAACGCGATGGTGCTTCTTCTTCAAGGACCTTTTCGTACTCCATCGTGATCTCTTCTTCAAAGATCGATTTCAGTACCACGGCACCTGCACCGAATTTTTCAAGATCGGCAATTTTCTTAGCGCTGTCAGTCAGTCCGGAACTGCCGACGATAACGGGATTTTTTAATTCCAGTCCTAAATATTTTGTTGAAAGATCCATGATGAATTATTTTGGTTTTACAATGAAACAAATTTAGGGATAAAGATTGAATTATTAAAACCCTAAATTCTAAGCTCTAAATTCTAAACAAATTCAAATTATCCAAGTGGTTCTGCTATATGGAGCGGAGATAACTGTATAAATCATGAATGGTTTGCAGGTAGGATGAGGCATACTCTTCTATTTTCTCCTCAACCCCTTCATCCGGAAAATCTTTTAAATAATAATGCTCAGCAATAGCATCCGACACATATTCAGACAGTTTCTTGTCTTTTTCGAGCTCGAAAATAATCTTGAGGCGCTCGAGGTCCGATTTGTCTTTCAATGATGTATAGAAGCTACTGTCCCTAAGGATATGGTCACGTAAATCCAGAACGTCTACTCCCCCGGGCATAAGGTTCCTGAGTTTATGGCCCTGGCCAAAACAAATAAGGGTTGATATGCCTTCCGGGGCTGATTTAAGTTCTGTCTTCAGCTGTTCTTCCGGATTGGTATCGTTTCCAAAGATCCTGGCAGAAGTCTTGCCATTAATCATCAAGCCATAGCCATATGCAATCTCCTGGTAAGGATGTGTTCCCCTGTACATAGGGATGGCAGCCCTCATGGGGAGTAGTTTTACGAATGCCGCATCTTTGGGAAGATCAGAAAATACTTTCCTGAAGGCCTCTGCATTTATTTGATCTTTTGGTTCTTTTTCGGGTGGCACCGGAACATTCTTCCAGCAATGCCCCAGGAAGTCGCAATCGTAGGGCTCCCTGCAATGAGGGCCCACATCGATCTTTGGTGAATGCTCCAGGCCTAATGCTTCTTTTTCCCTGATGATCTGTTCCGTCACATATTTCCGGCGGGAAAGAGCTTCTTCTGTTACGTCAATGATCTTGAACAGCCCTTTGAGGTCTACTTCATCCCCCAGGACGTATTCCTTATTGATATGTACAAGTGAAATGCCTGATAGCTTTATCCCGGTACCGGTGATCACATGATATTGGAGGGCTGCATCCAGGAGATAGGTGTCGGAGAT
>JAGLEK010000452.1 GCA_023145125.1 Bacteroidales bacterium
GCGGCAGCAAGGCTTCCGGAGATAACACCATTCTTTTCTACCTTAAGGGGTTTTTTCGTATCGATGAACCATCCATTCAGCAATGAGATCTGATCAGTTTCAAGTTCATGGATATTGCATTTGAACACCTGGTCAATGCTAAGGTCTCCATGGCCGGGGCTGAAAAGGGTTGCATAATCTCTTTTGAGTGTATCGCTGAGGTCGGTATTGCGCCAATCTTCGAGTTTCTTATGCGGAAATCCGGCTTCAGAGAATATGGCTATGGCTTCTTCCCTGGCCCTTGTAAGGGAGGGTTGGTCATGCCTGGTGATCTGCTCTTTATTTTCTGAGAACAGTTGCTCCAGCTTTTCCTGTAATGCGATGGATTCTTTCGTACTCATATGCTTATACTACTTCTTTTTTGATCCAGTCGTAACCCTTATTTTCCAGCTCCAGGGCAAGTTCTTTTCCTCCCGACATGACGATCTTTCCATCATATAACACATGCACAACATCCGGTACGATATAGTCGAGCAAACGCTGGTAATGCGTAATAACCAAAAAAGCATTGTCTTTGGTCTTTAAGGAGTTCACCCCGTTGGCAACAACCTTAAGGGCGTCGATGTCCAGGCCTGAGTCGGTTTCATCAAGCACCGACAGGGTGGGCTCTAACATGGCCATCTGGAAGATCTCGTTACGCTTTTTTTCTCCCCCGGAGAAACCTTCGTTAACCGAACGGTTGGTGAGCTTTGAATGGATTTCCAGGAGGGTTTTTTTCTCTTCCATAAATGCCAGGAATTCGGATGCAGAAAGTGCAGGCTGTTTCCTGTATTCCCTGATCTCGTTCAGAGCTGTGCGCATGAAATTAGTAATGCTCACTCCCGGGATTTCCACAGGATATTGAAAGCCTAGAAAAATGCCGGTACGTGCTCTTTCTTCCGGCGACATATCTGTGATATCCTCTCCCTTGAAGAAGATCTTTCCCTTTGTGATATCATAGCCTTCTTTGCCGGCTATGGCCAATGCCAGGGTGCTTTTTCCCGTCCCGTTGGGTCCCATGATAGCATGGGTTTCCCCGGCCCTCACTTCCAGGTTCAACCCCATTACGATCTCCTTGCCGCCAATCGCTACGTGTAAATCTTCAATCTTCAATAACATTATTGAAATGTTTAATTTTTAATTTTAAATTTTTAATTCTTCCCCCTTTTTCCTTCTTCCTTCTTCCTTTTTCCTTATTCACTCTGCTAGCCAACGCTCCCTTCCAGGCTGATCGACAACAGCTTCTGTGCCTCAACAGCAAATTCCATCGGCAGCTTATTTAATACTTCTTTTGCATATCCATTCACGATAAGCCCAATGGCACTTTCCGTGTCGATGCCCCGCTGATTGCAATAAAACATCTGGTCTTCTGATATTTTGGAGGTTGTGGCCTCATGCTCAACAATGGAGGTGTGGTTCTCGGTTTGGATATATGGAAATGTGTGTGCACCACACTTATCTCCCAGTAACAGTGAATCACATTGCGAGAAATTCCTTGCATCGGCAGCATTCTTCATTATGCGCACCAGTCCCCTATAGCTGTTACTGCTGTATCCGGCAGATATTCCTTTGGAGATGATGGTACTCCTGGTATTTTTGCCAATGTGGACCATCTTGGATCCCGTGTCAGCCTGCTGATAGTTATTAGTAACTGCCACCGAATAAAATTCCCCAACTGAATTGTCACCAAGTAAAATGCATGAGGGGTATTTCCATGTAATCGCAGAGCCGGTCTCAACCTGTGTCCATGAGATCTTTGAGTTTACGCCTTTGCACATACCCCGCTTGGTAACGAAATTATAAATGCCACCTTCTCCTTTTTTGTTTCCCGGATACCAGTTTTGTACGGTCGAATATTTTACTTCTGCATTGTCGTGTGCAATGATCTCAACGATGGCGGCATGCAACTGGTTTTCGTCGCGCATGGGGGCTGTGCAGCCTTCCATATAGCTCACATAACTGCCCTCGTCAGCAATGATAAGTGTCCTTTCAAACTGTCCTGTATTGGCAGCGTTGATACGGAAATAGGTGGAAAGTTCCACAGGGCAACGAACCCCCTTGGGGATATAACAAAAGGATCCGTCACTATAGACAGCTGAATTTAATGCAGCGAAATAGTTGTCGGTATAGGGTACTATCGACCCCATATATTTTTTTACCAGCCCGGGATGATTTTGTACTGCCTCACTGAATGAACAGAAGATGATCCCGTACTTCTCCAGCGTTTCGCTGAAGGTGGTTTTAACAGATACGCTGTCCATTACCGC
>JAGLEK010000453.1 GCA_023145125.1 Bacteroidales bacterium
GGGCTGACATATTTAATGCCCAGATTCATCCCTCTCAGGATAAAGAGAATTCCAATAATGATAATGACAATAGGAATGATCTTCCTCACCTTATTCCTGAATTGTATGCTTACAATATTTCCCAATAAAGAAATGCTCAGCATTATCGGTATTGTACCCAATCCGAATACAAGCATATATATTGCTCCATTGGCTGAGTTTCCGCTAACAATAGCACCGGCCAATGCCATATAAACAAGCCCGCATGGAAGGAGGCCATTCATTAAGCCAATCACCCAGAGCGAAATATATGACCTCTTTGAAAACAGTTTTCTTAATGTGGAGATGAGCTTACTAACCCATTTGGTGACGAACCCATCCGCATTGATATATTTCCTGAATATGATAGGAAATATTACGGATAATATCATGATTATTCCCATTATGATGGATACCCACTGCTGAATACCTATCAATTGGAATCCCTTGCCAAGTAATCCAAAAACAGCCCCCATAAGACCGTAAGTAACGGTCCTGCCAAGGTTATATAAAAGCGCTGAAATGATCCTTTCCAGCCAGGATTGATTTTTTAACGGCAATGCAATGGCGATAGGGCCACACATTCCGATACAGTGAAAGCTGCCTATCAGGCCGAGTGTTAATGCAGATATTACTTCCATTTTATTTAATAAAAACGATTTCCTGGTAATATCCTGTCCCTTCACAGGCCCAGTCGATCTTCAGGATATATTTTCCGTTTATTAACTGATCAACAGGAATGAATTGCCTGTTGTTCTGATCTGTAACAATTTCAAGCACTTTATCCATACCGGCATCCGATGGCCTGTATATATGGATTTTCCCCTCAAACTTGCTTTTATGTGCTTCAGGAAAGGTGAGGATCAGGATCCCTTCTTCTTTCCGGATACTTATTTTGTCTCCCAGTACTTCAAGGTTATGCATTTTATCAATTTGTTTCTGGTAGGTGATTTCTTTTGGATAATAGTCATCTTCCACCAGATTGATCTGCAGCTGAAAAGAAAAGTATACAAATGAAAATATGGCGATAAAGAAGATCACCAGAAATATTAATATGCCTGTTCCCCAGTTAATTTTTATTTTCATTTTTATTTATTCGGTCCAATAAATGACGTTTCAATTTCTTCTATTAATTGGCCATCTGAGTATATGCCAATCACAATTTTTTCCGTAGCACCGGACATATCCTCTTTGTTTAAATAAACAAAAACCACATGTTCACTTAACGATTGCTCTTTAACAAGTATTTCTTCTCCAATAACTTGTATTTCACCCTGGTGGGAAACAAGTTTAAGTACCACAGGCATATCGGAGTAGCTTTTATTAAGCAATTTAAAATTGTAGAGGTTGCTGAGCCTTCCGTCAGGTTGTTCCTGGTAAAGCATTCCGGGGGCCCGCAAGATAGTGGTTTCAACATCAGCACGCCTGAAAAACAACATTATTATCAAGCCAATAAGTAGAAACAGCACTCCGGAATAAGCAATCGTTCTGGCACTTATTCTCATTTTGGTTCCTTCAGCGATCATTTTTTCCGATGCGTACCTGATAAGCCCCTTTGGCTTACCGATAGATTTCATTGTGCTATTGCATGCATCAATGCATGTTGTACAGTTTATACACTCCAGTTGTGTCCCGTTACGGATGTCAATACCGGTTGGGCAGACCTGCACACATTGTGTGCAATCAATACAATCCCCCTTACCTGCATCTGCACGGTTTTCACCCTTTACCATACTTCCCCGCGATTCCCCTCTTACATAATCGTAGGCTACTACGATGGATCTTTTGTCAAGCAAGACTCCCTGAAGCCTGCCATAGGGACAAACGATTGTGCAAACCTGTTCGCGGAAATATGAAAAAACAAAATAAAATATTCCGGAAAAAACGAACATGGCCACAAGGCCACTTACCTGGTTTGCCGGATCGTCGGTGACGATTTCCCTCAATGCGTCAATACCAATGATGTATGCCAGGAAAGTATTTCCGATTAAAAATGAGATTGCAAAAAATACAATTTGTTTCAGCGTCTTTTTCCAGATTTTCTCAAAGTTCCATTTTTGCCGGCTAAGAGTCTTTTGCTTGTGTGCACTCCCTTCTATCCAGTATTCTATTCTGCGGAAAAGAATTTCAGTAAAGACAGTCTGTGGGCATGTCCATCCGCACCAGACCCTGCCGTATGTTACCGTAAACAAGATGATAAACACGAAGAGTGCGAGCATGGCCATAAAAAAAAGATGAAAGTCCTGAGGCCAGAATTGTGTACCAAGAATAACGATTTTGCGATCGATAAAATTCAGCATCAGCAAGGGATTGCCATTAATTTTAATGAAAGGGCCTGCAAACAGGAATACCAGAAGTATCAGCCCGACTATATTACGATAGGTGGTAAGCTTGCCTTTAGGTTTTTTTGCAAACACCCAAACACGTTTCCCTTTTTCATCGATTGTAGCAAGGTGATCCCGGAAAGTATCGCGGGTCGACTTGTCTTCTTTTTTTGATTGAACCATTCTGAAAGGGCTTATTCGGGATTATACAGTTCGCCCTGGGGTTCTTTAGCATTTGGCGGATTGGTTCCCTGTAAGCTCAGGATAAAACTCGATACCTCCTGTATTTGCTTAGGTGAGAGCTGATCTTTCCAGGAGATCATTCCTTTACTTGGAACTCCCACAACGATGATGTCGATTACATCTTCTATACTTCCTCCATACATCCAGTATTGATCGGTTAAGTTTGGCCCGACGAGCCCTTCTCCTTTCGAAAGATGGCATACCAGGCAACTCTTATCATATATAACTTTACCGGCAGCCAGGCTGGCATCATCAGTTAACAGGCTTAAGGTGGATTCCTGCGGGACTGTAGTTTGTGTGTTTTTGAGCTCGCTGGCAGCCAGCATTTCTTTGTTATATTCCTCATCCTGCGTATCCATGGTGTGAAACACAAACAGGCTGAGAAAATAAATAACAGAAAAAACTATGGTAATAAAAAACAGCCATACCCACCATTTCGGGAGAGCGTTGTCTAACTCCTGAATACCATCATAGTCATGACCGGCAAGAAGCTTATCCCCGGTGAGTTCATCTTTTACGATTTCAACATTTTCTTTTTTATCCATGATCCTTATATATTGATATCCTGATTTATAATTTTACTATTCATCGAACGGAATCTCTTTCATTTTCTCAACATCACTTTTTTTAAGCGAAAATGCCCAGATAGTTATCAGCACAAAGATGCCAAGAAACAGGAGCAATGAGATGATAAGATAGATCTCGATCCCATCGACAGATTCTATGAATTGATTTAATAATCTTGTCATAATTATTTGTTATGAATGTCAGTCCCCAATCTTTGCAAATAGGCGATCAATGCAATGATCTCTTTGTCAGGATCTACATCAATGCCGGAAGCTTTCAGGCCCTCAGCGATCTTTTCTGCCTGTAGCCTCAGCTCATCATTGGCGCGTTGAGAATATCCTTCTTCATAAGGAACACCCAAATACTGCATCACCTCAATTTTTCTTGCTGTTGTTGAAATATCCAGATCGTCAGTGATCAACCACGGATATGCCGGCATAAGGGATTGCGGGCTGACTATTCTTGGATCTTTCATGTGATTATAGTGCCATGAATCCGGCTTGTAACATTTTCCACTAACCACGCCTTCGCGAGCCAGATCGGGCCCTGTTCTTTTTGAACCAAACAGGAACGGATGGTCGTAAACAAATTCTCCGGCTTTGGAATATTCGCCATACCTTTCTGTTTCTGACCGGAAAGGCCTTATCATCTGGGTGTGACAGGTATGACATCCTTCACTAATATAGATATCTCTCCCCTGTAATTCAAGTGGGGTGTACGGTTTAACACTGGTTATTGTCGGGATATTGGACTTGATCAGATACGTAGGTACGACTTCTACTAAACCTCCAATAAGGATAACAACCATGGAGAGGATCATAAACTGTATCGGCCTTCTTTCCAACCATCTGTGCCAGCCTTCACCTTTTGCCCTGGCATTCCGTGTTTTTTCAAGAGCGGGGGCTTCGGCAGCTTCATCTTTAACAAAGGAGCCTGCTTTTACCGTTTTTATAATGTTATATACCATCATCAGAACACCAATGAAATATAAGGTCCCTCCGGCGATCCTGGCGTGATACATGGGGACGATCTGGGTAAGGGTTTCAATGAAATTAGGATACTTCAGGAATCC
>JAGLEK010000454.1 GCA_023145125.1 Bacteroidales bacterium
AGAATTAGAATAAGAATAAGAATATGGACAGGGAAGCGGCGGCGAGGAGGCCTTTATTTAGAATGTTCAATGATGTGCCGGGGAGGTATGATATTATGAACCGTATCCTCACCCTGGGGCAGGATGAGCGCTGGAGGAAAAAAGCAGTAAAACTGTGCCTGGATGAAGATCCGGAACGGGTATTGGATATCTGCACCGGCACCGCCGACCTTGCACTGCGGATCGCAAAAATGGCAGATAAACCGATCGAGATCACCGCCAGCGATTTCAGCCAGCCCATGCTTGATGTAGCGGCAGAGAAAGCTCAAAAACTCAATGGAAGGAAAGTGGATTTCGTCCTGGCGGATACGGCTGATCTTCCATTCGAAAACAACCATTTTAATGTAAGCACTATTGGCTTCGCTTTCAGGAACCTGACCTATAAGAATAAGTTTGCCGGGCAGTACCTTTCCGAGATCCTGCGCACATTGAAACCGGGAGGGATCTTTATCATTGCGGAATCCAGTCAGCCGAAAAACCCCATTCTTAAGCTGGGATTCAGGGTGTACCTTAAGGTATGGGTACAGTGGCTGGGAGGATTGTTATCAGGCCATAGCAGAGCTTATCGCTACCTGGCGGTTTCAGCACTGAATTATTATAGCCCGGAAGAGGTTGGGAAGCTGCTGGAAGAAAATGGCTTCACCGGTTTTCAGCATATACCGATGTTGGGAGGATCTGCGGCTATTTACTCGGTTAGGAAACCTCGTAAATGAGTGCCGAGTGCCGAGTGGCTAGTGCCTAATTGAAGTGAATAATTTAAAAATCAAAACTAACTTAACACCTAACACCAATGAAGTCCATCTCTCTAACCGCAATTCTCTCTGTAATCATGTCCATATCATTTGCGCAGGAGGTACATAAAAGGCCTAACATAATCCACATACTTGCCGATGATGTCGGATATGACGATATTGGTTGTTTCGGATCACAAGACATCAAAACACCAAACATCGACCGCATGGCTGCCGGGGGGATGATGTTCACCGATTTCTACGCACCCCATGGTACCTGCACACCGACCAGGGCGGCTATCCTCACCGGCCGATATGCTCCGAGAGTGAACAATGGTACCGGCCTTCCGGTATTGTTTCCCGATTCGGAGATCGGCCTCGACACAGAATTGGAGATCACCATCACTGAATTGCTCAAGGAGGAGGGTTATGCCACGGCCCTGATCGGTAAGTGGCACCTGGGGCACCTTCCTGAATTTCTCCCGGGGGAACATGGTTTCGATTATTTCCTCGGTATCCCCTACCCTAACGACCACGGCCCGGAAAGGCTTGCCAATACAGGCTCCAGAAGCTTCCCGCCTATCCCGCTAATTGAGGATTACGACATCATCAACGAGCTGGACAACAATGAGCTGGCCGAGTTGCCTGCATTGTTTACACAGATTGCCTGCGATTATATCCGGGAGATGGCGGCGACGGAAGAACCCTTCTATTTACAATATTCAAACATTGAGACCCATACGCCTTGGTTTGTCCCCAAAGGTTTTGAAGGCTACAGCGACGCAGGCCCTTTCGGGGATGCAGTTGAATACCTCGACCGCTCCGTCGGTGCCATTCTACGTACAGTAAAAGAATTGGGCATTGAAGAAAATACACTGATCGTATTCAGTTCCGATAACGGGCCACTGATCGTTCCATATCCTGAACTGGAAGCCTGCTACGGACATTATGCCAAAGTAGATACTAAACGGGAACATATCCTTAGAGGAGGCAAATACCAATCACGCTATGAAGGTGGTACCAGGGTAGCCTGCATCATGCT
>JAGLEK010000455.1 GCA_023145125.1 Bacteroidales bacterium
AGTGAAGTGGTCTTCGATCAGGGACTGTCAGACGATGAATTTACTGTTAGAAAGTTAAAACAATAATTTATAAAATGAAACAGAAGGTAGCATTGGTTCTGTCAAGTGGTGGGGCACGTGGAACCGCGCATATTGGTGCAATTCAGGAGTTATTGAGCAGGGGGTATGAAATTACCTCCATTGCAGGCTCATCGATGGGAGCTATAGTTGCCGGAGTGTATGCTTCAGGAAAGTTGGATGAATATGAGGAATGGATTTGTGATTTGAGTAAAATGGATATGCTCAATTTGGTTGATTTCACTTTGAGCACAAATGGGATCATAAAGGCTGATAGAGTTTTGAATGAGATTAAAAAGTTTATCCCTGATCAGAATATTGAAGATCTGCCTGTGCATTATTCCTGTGTGGCCACAGATATTTTACATAAGAAGGAAATTGTATTTACAAAAGGCAGTTTGTTTGAAGCGATAAGGGCTTCAATTGCAATACCCTTAGTTATAAAACCGGCTAAAAATAATGATATGTGGCTTGTGGATGGTGGAGTTTTAAATCCTGTTCCTGCAAACCGGGTTAGCAGGAATGATGGTGACATATTGATTGCCGTTAATGTTAATGCACAAATCCCTATCCCTAAACCAAAAAAACCTGAGAAAAACGCAGGCTACATTGATCAGTTGACCAAAGGAAAATTAGCTCTCTTCCAGGAGAAACTTGCACAGATATACCCGGCACATCCTAAAAAAGAAAGATTGGGCTATTTTAACATGATGTCAGACACAATCAGCCTGATGCTTTCTCAGATATCAAGACTTTCTCTTGAACTGAACCCACCGGATGTCATCATTAACATATCGAGACAGGCCTGCGGCAACTTTGATTTTTACAAGGCTGAAGAAGTTATTGAAATTGGGCGAAATGCTGCCAAAAATGCATTAAATGAATATGAAAAATAAATACATTATGAAAAAAACAACAGCAATAATTTGTGTTTACAACGAAGAAAAAACCATTAAAGATGTTGTCTTGTCTGTCTCCGAAGCTTTAATTGTCAATGAGATAATTGTAGTAAATGATGGATCTACAGACAACACCAGGAAAATAATTGAGGAACTGAAAGAAGAAATTGATATAACAGATATTCATTTTGAAAAAAATAAAGGAAAAGGATACGCAATGGCCATTGGTGCAGAAAATGCAAAACATGGAATCATTGCATTTATTGATGCTGATCAAACAAATATAATTTCCGGATATATTGAAAAAATGATAAATCCCCTGTTAAAAAAGGAATGTGACATGGTTTTAGGCTATTCTACAGTCAATATTTTAAACCAGGACGTAAACCCTTTAAAAATATTGACGGGAGAAAGAGCTTTGTATAAAAATGACATTACTCCAATTCTTGATAAAATGAAGGAATCAAGATTTGGAGTAGAAACGCTATTGTATTTCTATTTTATCTCAATTGGTAAAAGCATAAAATTTATCAGACTAATTGGGTTAAAACATAAAGATAAATACAAGAAGGAATCTTTCACAAAAGCTACCACAAGTTATATTAGTGAAAGCTGGGAAATAGCATATACTGCCATGAAAAATTATGATTTAATGTTGAAAGCAACCGAATCGTTAATCAGAAAAAATATAAAATTTTGAAAAAAATATCAGCAATAATTTGTGTTTACAACGAGGCAGATACTATAAAAGATGTTGTAATAACAGCCTCTGATTACTTCTTTGATGAAGTAATTGTTGTAAACGATGGTTCAACAGATAAAACGGATTCCATTTTAAAGGAAATAAAAGATTTACACAACTTTAAATACATTGTTTTTCCTGAAAACAAAGGAAAAGGCTTTGCAATGGCAACCGGCATTGAAAATACGAGCAGTGAAATAATTGTATTCATTGATGCCGACTTATCAAACCTTAAAGAAGATCATTTTCATCAATTAATTACGCCTGTATTTAATCAAAAGGCAGATATGGTTCTTGGGCAGCCTACCGAAACATTAATAAACTACAGTATCAACCCTTTTAAATCGTTTACAGGTCAGCGTGCATTATTGAAAAAAGATGTTTTGCCGCTTGTCGATAAAATGAGACATTCAAGATTTGGAGTCGAAACTCTTATTAATCTTTATTATCAATCAGAAGGCAAAACTGTTAAATATGTTATGCTAAGCGGACTTATACATCCAACAAAATTTGACAAAACTTCAACATCCCAGGCAATGAAAGAGTTCGCAAAAGAAGGTCATCAAATTGCACTGACTGCATTTAAAAATTTCGATTTAATAACAAAAGCAATTAGAAATTCAATTAAATAAAGCGACAATATGAAACGGATATGTCTAATTTTCACAATAATATTTGTGCTTATTTTTAATTCAGGTATTGTTAAAGCGCAGGAAAACAAATTAAAATTCAGTGGTAACTTTTTAACCGATCAACGTTTCCTATTGCAGGATGAAGGATTGTGGGCATGGAATGAAAACCGCTTAGACCTAAAACTTGAAGCTAAATTTGGCAGCAAGGCAAAATTTTATACTGATGTTTGGTTTCGAAATCTCGGTTTACCAAAAATTGCCTCTGCTTCACAACTCTATAATAAAGATATCGTTGATCCTTATAATCTTTATATCAGGGAAGCATATGTGGAATTTTATGGATTGCTCTCGAAAAACCTGGATGTAAAGATTGGAAAGCAACGTATTGCATGGGGAACGGCGGATAAGCTAAATCCTACGGATAATCTAAACCCATACGATCTTGAAGATGTTATGGATTTTGGGCGGCATAACGGGTCGATAGGAATTAACCTGAATTATTATTTCTCCAACGATTTTTCATTGCAGGCAGTATACCTTCCCTTCTTTGAGCCGGCTACAACACCCGTTGGCGTTTTTGCGGTTGCCTTTACACCAACAATGGAACTGCCCCCTCCTTCCTATATTGTTTCTGCATCAGATAGTTTAGTCATGCCTGTGTTCAGCCTGACACAAAGTGCCACCACAGGTGCCCGATTTAAAGCCTTCCTTGGTGGTTTCGACTTTTCAGTAAGCTATGTATATGGTTTTGATGGATTGGTTACACCGATACACAATAGTATTACTCCGGTCAATCTTGAAGGAGGGATAAATGTTCACACAACAACAGCTTTCTACAGGCAAAGTATTTTTGGTGCAGATTTCGCAGGTAGCATCGGCAGCGTGGGTGTATGGGGCGAGGCAGCAGGCTTTTTACCCGACAGCAAAGTAATAATGACTAATGATATTGCCGGACAGCCTTTGCCTGATCAGGATAGCCTGATCGTTGATAATGAATTATATGTCAAATTTGTTGTTGGGATGGACTACACTTTTGGTGATGGCTCATATATCAACTTTCAATACCTGCATGGCTTTATCCATGAGCGGGGAAGAGGCAATCAAAATGATTATTTCATGTTTGGCTACGAAAAAGCTTTCTTTGATGATAAATTGAAGATTGAACCTGTAACAGGTGGTTTCATTGTCTCAGAATGGAATGATATTAGTAAGAACTATGCTGTTATCTGGATGCCTTCCATCACTTATAAGCCTATTGATAATGCTGAAATACAACTCGGAGCATACGTATTTGCCGGCGAAGGTGACAATATGTTCGTAAGCCTGCTGGATTATGATATGGGCTTTTTAAAAGTGAGGTATAGTTTTTAAGTATAACTGAAATGGTATCAATACTCTGTTCAAAAATTCAATGTTCTGGCAGGGGTTGGTTTTTCGTTTTAACTACCTGTTTTCATCAGTATTAAGGGGATCCCTCACTCTTGTTCGGGATTCATTCGACTTTGTTTTTTCAGTGCACTTCGTTTCTGAAAAAACAGTCTCATGAACCTAACACCAGAATGTTAATAAAATGCTTGTTTTTCAAGGGTTTTTGGGGAGTTTATGTCGTATTTTTCAGTACTTTTGCATGGATAAATTTAATACCTAAATATCGACTATGACGAACGAAGAAAAGATGCTGGATGGCGAGCAAAATTACACTGCTGACAATATCCAGGTACTTGAAGGTCTGGAGGCAGTCCGCAAGCGCCCTGCCATGTACATTGGAGACTTGAGTGTTAGGGGATTACACCACCTGGTGTATGAAGTGGTAGACAACTCCATTGATGAGGCACTGGCAGGATTTTGCGATGAGATAGAAGTGATCATCCACGAAGATAATTCCATCACTGTAACTGATAACGGCCGTGGGATCCCCACAGGCATGCACGAGAAAGAAAACAGGTCGGCTCTGGAAGTGGTAATGACCGTACTGCATGCCGGCGGCAAATTTGACAAGGGATCATATAAAGTTTCAGGGGGATTGCACGGCGTTGGTGTATCCTGCGTGAATGCGCTCTCATCACATCTTAAAGCAACTATATATCGCGAAGGAAAAGTTTTTGAGCAGGAGTATGAATTTGGCAAACCGCTTTATGACGTGAAAGAAACCGGAAAATCAGACAAAACCGGTACCGTTGTCACATTTGTTCCTGATTATTCCATCTTCACAGTATCCCATTATGAATACAATATTCTGGCTACAAGGCTAAGGGAGCTATCATTCCTGAACAAAGGAATACGCCTCAACCTGAGGGATGAGCGTCCGGTAGATGGGAACGGTGAAAAGCAATCGGATTCATTCTTTTCTGAAGAGGGATTGAACGACTTTCTCAAGTACCTCGATGCCACACGTGAAAGCCTGACGCCGGACCCCATAAACATGGAAGGCGAAAAGAATGGTTATCCCATCGAGATCTCCATGCAGTACAATACTTCCTTCTCTGAAAATATCCATTCATACGTTAACAATATCAACACCCATGAAGGTGGCACCCACCTGTCGGGTTTCCGCAGAGGCCTTACACGCACACTAAAAAACTATGCTGAGAAGTCGGGGATGCTGGCCAAACTGAAATTTGATATCAACGGGGATGACTTCCGTGAAGGCTTAACAGCCATTATATCACTGAAGGTAGCGGAGCCTCAGTTCGAAGGGCAGACAAAAACCAAGCTTGGTAATTCTGATGCTATGGGCGCCGTCGACCAGATGGTAAGTGAACACCTCACACACTTTCTGGAAGAGCACCCCAAAGAAGCCAGAATCATTGTAAACAAAGTCATCCTGGCAGCAACGGCACGACATGCTGCCCGCAAGGCCAGGGAATTGGTACAACGCAAGAACGTACTCTCAGGAACAGGCCTGCCGGGTAAGCTGGCCGACTGTGAAGAGAAAGACCCTGCTATGTCAGAGATATACCTCGTGGAGGGTGATTCTGCCGGTGGTACGGCCAAGCAGGGCCGTGACCGTAAATTCCAGGCCATCCTTCCGCTACGCGGAAAGATCCTGAACGTGGAAAAGGCGATGCAGCACAAGATCTTTGAAAATGAAGAGATCAAGAA
>JAGLEK010000456.1 GCA_023145125.1 Bacteroidales bacterium
CAAGGGGGCATATGAGATCCCGGAAGAAGAAAAGAAGAGGATCAACTATGATATCATGGACTTTGTTATTTCCTTCGGTGATAAAGAATTTGAAGGGAAGCCGGTGGTTGAATGGATGAAGTTTGATGACAGCAGCATCTGGTACTACCATAAATTCAGGGCCTACTTCCGTTTGCGAAACCTGAAATATGAAGTCGCTGAGGTAAAAAAGCTGTCGGCTGAGTACGAATCTGTATCGTATTATACTTCAGAGGCCCTTTTGGCTGAGGAAATCTTTCATGACAATATTAACATAATGTTGCATGCAACATCCTCAGTAGCGAAATGGAATTTTGCCTCGCTTTTCAAGTACTTTTTAATCCTGAAGACCAGGTGGCTGATCAACCTGTTTTCATTTAAAAAGCTAAAGAAGCCTGATCATATCATCATGGATGTGACCAAAAGACAGGCATTTCTCGACATCAATACGCTCAGAGTTGATAAAGGAAATTATGTTATTGGATATTTGCTTGAAAAAGCGGGCAATGATTTTCTCATCATCGATGAGGCAGTACAGCCCAAGATGCGTGACGGCGCAAAGATCAGCCTCAGCCATGATAATCTTTTCGGGAAAGGGAAACAAAAAGGGAGGTACTTTGGCGAGCCCATTCTGTTGAACTACTTTCTTTCGCCTGAACAAAGAAAAAGGAAAAAAGATATCATTCGTAAGTTGAATAATAATCTGGATCAATTATCTGATCAATGTGAAGGCGACGAAAAACTGCTGACCGAAATTTACCGTTCATTCAGGGGGGCAACAAACTTTTATCTTATCAAATACCTTGCATACAGGAAGTTTTTCAGCAGGCATAAATTCAAGACCATCACTACTGTAGATGAGAACAGCCCCGCCATAAGGAGCATCCTTGATGCAGCCCGGGAAGAAGGTATCAAGACGACAGGTGTTCAGCATGGCAACCTCCACGACCTCCACCCGGCATATCTTTATACAGTGGCCGACAGTAAGCGAAAAGCTTTTCCCGATTACAGCCTTGTGTGGGGTGATTTCTGGAAAGAATTTCTCACGAGTAAAGGTAATTACAGAGAAGATGCCATGTTCATCAGCGGGCAGATCAGGACGGATGTCATTCCGGCATTAAATGCAGCCGGGATCAGTAAAGAAAAAGTGATCAGGGGAATAAATAAGGATGACAAGCTTATCGTATTTGCTTCACAGCCACAGCGGGACCCGCAATTAAGGCGGCGTGCGGCAGAAGATGTGATAAAGGCTGTAAAAGCCACCCCTGACGGCTTCCTGCTTTTAAAGCTGCATCCCAACGAGAAAAACGACCGTAATTATTACGCAAACATTGCAAAAGAAATTGGCCTTGAACGGATAATGATCACATTGTCGGTCGACCTGTACCTGCTGATCTCTGTTTGTGACATCCTCATCACCTGTTTCTCAACCGTGGGTACAGAAACAATATATTTCGGGAAGCCCCTGATCATTCTCGACCACCTGAAGCAAGACATTCAAAATTATCACAAAGAAGGTGTAGCCTTTCAGGCCAGTAATGAAAAGGAGCTTGAGGACCACATCGCAAGCATTTTAAGCGGGAATGCAGACATAGACAAAGAAGCTTACGAACGATTCATCTCAAAATATGCATTCGCCATTGACGGGAAGGCTTCTGAGAGGGCGATTGGGTTTATACGGGGATTGTAGGACTGGGTGACTGTGAGACTGTATGACTGTGTGACTATGTGACTGGGTGACTGGGTGAGTGGGTCAGATATTTGAGAGATACAGTTGAATGGCTTTTTCCAATAAGCCCTGCTCTGACAGATATTTTTCGACAAATTCCCTGAATACGCCTTCGCCGCCCTGTTTTTCAAGAACCCAGCCGGCATGTTTTTTCACATATTCAGGTGCATCGGAAGGAGTAGCGCTTAATCCAACTGCCTCCAGCACGGGAATATCAATGATATCGTCGCCAATAAATGCAACCTCAGCAAGTTCAATTTGCTTTTCTTCACAAATCTTTTTCACAATGGAGAGCTTATCCCTCACTCCCATAAACAGAAGATCTATACCCAGTTTTTTCGCCCTGCGGGACACGATCTCCGTATCCTCACCTGTGATGATGCCAACAGGGATCTCCAGCATCCTCAGGAACAGTACGCCGGCACTGTCGGAGGTATTGAATTTTTTCAATTCATTTCCTTCATTATCGTAATACATACCGCCATCGGTCCATACGCCATCAATATCGCTGAGGAAAAGCTTGATCTCTTTCATTTTATCATGTGTTTGTAAATGATCTCGTCTTTGGGAATATCTTGCTTAGTTACCTTACCTGTTATGTTACCCCTTTCGTCCCATTTGAAGCCATCTCCGGGACTCAGCATGTGAAGGTCCTCTTCCATGATGGTCTCACCTTTCATGATGTCCCTCAGCGAAGCTACAGAGCGCTCGAGCTTTACTTTCGCTTCAGAAACAGATTCAGAAATGAACATCCCTTCCTCCCCCATTGATTTCTCCACATTGCGAATGTCCCTCACCATCCTCCATACCCCTTCGGTTCCCAGGGAGCCCTGCTGATCTGTTCCTTTCATTGTGCGATCGAGTGTAATATGCTTTTCAATGATCTTTGCCCCCAGAGCAACAGCTGCCACCGGGACAACGATACCGATGCTATGATCTGAATAGCCAATGGTATGATCAGGATATTCACTGATCAGGTATGGTATGGTATTCAGGTTGATGTTCTTGTATTCAGATGGATACTGTGAAAGACAATGCAGGATGGCGATATTGCTGTGGTATGCGGTGATCACCTCCAGGGCTTTATCCAGTTCCTGCTTCCCTCCCATTCCTGTCGAAAGGATCATTGGGATCTTAGTCTCAGCCATAGCCGCCAGCAGAGGCAGGTTGGTCAGGTCGCGGGAAGCCACCTTCAGCCTGTCAGGTTCAAAATACCTGAACATCGACAAACAGCCCCTGGCACAAAGTGTTTCTACAAAATCAAGGCCTTTTCCCTTTGCATATTTATACAGCTCAAAATGCTGCTCATCATCGAGTTCAAGAAATGAGCGGTGTTCACCATAAGTTTTACCAAATGAATGCGGGCCGGTATATGGGCGCTTCATCTCACTATCAGAAAGCTCCTCTGCAAGGTCGCGCTTGGTAAACTTGACCGCATCCATGGGCTTAAGATATTCCCCGAAAAGCTTATCAACAACAGGTTCAGCAATAAAATCAATGATTTGCATTGCCAATTCCATGGATCCATTATGATTCTGTCCTATTTCACCAATGATATATGTAGATTCCATATCTGTTCCAGGTTTCATGAATGTTTATATATCATATGGCACTCTCACCACATATTCCATATGGTCAAGCCTGTCAAAATATTCCCTGAAGGTAATGGACTCCCCTTCAGGGAGTTTTATGCTTTGCTCCAGATCAACGAGGGAGTCGAAATCAGAGTTCTCAACAATATCTTTGATCGTTATGTCCACAAAATTATCTTTGGATATCTTTGAAAGCACTTTTTGGCATCTATCATAGTCCTCTTGATAATCAACTGAATATACCACCCGTTTTAAATCCGGGTTTTTGGAATTAACATCCACGCAACCCTTTCTGGCTTTTTCATCCAGCATAACAAACCAGGTAAGGTATTCAGTTTGATAAGGGTTCTCCATGCTGTTGTACAATCGATAAAGATAAGAAGTAGAAAATATCTCAGCTGATACACCAAAAGGCAGATTATTAGCTCGTACATAATCCAGATCATGATCGATATATAAGCCTGCCATGATATCCAGTATCTCAGGGTCGGTAAAAGGATTATCGCCTGTTATCCTGACCACGGCACCAGCTTTCTCCTGATCCGCCATATCCAACATACGGTCGATTACAGAGAGAGGGTGCCCCGGATAAACAGGAAGGTTTCTCCTATTCGCTTCTTCCACCAATTCCTTATCTTCATCAAGGAAGGAAGTAGCTAATATGATCTTTGAAATTTTTTTGGATACCTCTAACCTCTTCATAAGATCAAACAATAACAAATCATTTTTGAATGGTAGCATTACCTTACGCTGCAATCGATTACTCTTAAGCCTGGCAATGATTGTGATAATGATCTTGCTTTTATCATATGATGAGAGCAGGTTTTCATAATAGTCTATGCCGCCATCAGAGCGTTTAACTACTTGGTCTTCTGCCTCCCCCAGGTATTTCTTGTACATTATGGGTCTGTACCTGGCTTCTGCCGGCCGTGGATGCTTCCAGAATTTCCCCAGAGTAACTTCATATTCCCTGATCACTTTTACCATTTCTTTAAATTCAGATGGTTCAAGTGATACCTGCCAATCGTAATTTCCATTATCCCTGGATAAAGTAATATGTTTTTCGAGATAGTCTGCTTCTTTAGCCAAAGCCATCAAAGGAATTCCTTTGACATCGAGGGTATGATCTGCAAAGCCGGTTTTATACTGAGGCCATTGCTTCCTGAAATAATCAAGACTTCGCAAATTTTGATCTTCAAACTTTGTGGGATAGTCACTAAAACCATGAAAAAGGACTTCTACTTTTTCTTTTAAAATTTTAAGTGATGCATTAATATCCCGTTCAGTTGCGCATTGAGTTTCAAGTATCAAACGGCAGTCATGTTTAACAATTTCCTCCAGAAATGGAATATTCAGGATATCTGTGGCATGGATTTTAAAAAATCTATAGCCATGCTCATAACAGAAATGGAAACTATTTATATCTAACACGCATGGAATTAGATCAATGCCAATTTCATTGCAATAATTAAAAACCTCACCCCATTGATCATGCGATAATTCAACATCCTTGCATATTTGGAATTTCGAATAGTCTGGTTCGCAAAATTCTGCAGTTTCATAAACCTGAACTGTAAAATAATCCGCGTTGGAGTCTTTAGCAGCCTTGGCAAGACTCTTCAGGTAATCAACATCCCCATTATGATTAAATGCACTTTCCGCTATTACTAACATAAGTTATAGGTCAAAATCAAAAAATATAAATTCTTCGCTGAGTTATTTCTGTTTCCAATTGGTAAATTTACAAAAGAAAACTTTAGCCTTACGGTATAAGAATAATTCCTGACCGAATCATTCTTATACCAATGAGTTGTTTATCCCCGGGAGAAGTATTTATGAGCTTGATGTGTCGACACTGCCCTCGGGAGTGTATATATTTGATCTCAGGTCTGATAATTTATCTGAAAGAAAGAAGATCATTATATGCCATCTATAGAGAATTGACCTCTGACAAGCCGGCTTAAGGCTACTCTGAAACAGGCATAAATTCACAATTTTACTACTAACTCCCATTTCTCCTTATATTTGCATATCTGGTTGTATAATTAATAGCTGATTTTGAACGAACAACAAGCAAATATTGTCTTCGCAGGTGCCGGCTCTATCGGCACAGCCATAGGGAATACCCTGGCCAGGGCCGGCCATAATGTAAGCCTCTATACCATTGAGGAACACATAGCCAAAGCCATCAATGAAAAGCACATCAACCCGGATTATTTTCCGAGAGCACCGCTCTGTGAAAAACTCAAAGCCAGCGAGGATATTAAAGTCCTGTTGGAAGCTGATGTTTTGTTTCTTGCATTACCATCCATCATCACTGTAGATTTTGTGCTGCAGAACAAGGAATATATTCGTGAGGAAGTGGTGCTGGTGAACCTGGCCAAAGGATTCGGTTGTGGTAAGATGACCATCACTTCCTGCCTGGAAAAAATGGTCAATAACCCGGTAAGCACCATGAAAGGGCCAACCTTCGCAAGGGAGGTGATTAATGCAGCACCCACTGCCATGACCTTTGCAGCCGCAGATAAGAAGCTTTTTGATCAGATAGGCGGAATCTTTAACAATACCTCTATCTACCTCGACTACACCACCGATGTGGAAGGTGTCGAATACCTCAGCATACTGAAGAATATTTATGCCATCATCCTTGGCATCGTAGATGCGCACTTTGACTCACCAAACCTGAGGTTTCTTGTATTAACCAGGGCCTTTGATGAAATGCGCAGGATCATGTTAAGGTCCGGTGGCAGGGAAAGTTCCATGTTCAACTACAGCGGATATGGTGATTTCAGCCTGACAGCCCTCAACGACCTCAGCCGCAACCGGACCCTCGGCCTGCTCATAGGCAAAGGCTTTTTCACAAAAGACATTTCCGATACAGTTGTTCTGGAGGGGAAGATGGCCGTGAATGCTTTCTGTGAGCATATCCTCGACGAACCCGACAGGGAGGAATTCCCACTCATCTTTGAACTGAACAAGATCTTTCAGAATAATTACGACATGTCATCTTTTGTCGGGAACATCCTGCGCATGGCCCGCTAGCATAATAAAAAGGAGAAATAATTGTTATATTCGCAATAAATCTATGGCTTTATGATAAAAGGGAAGAAGATCTTACTGCTGGCACCCCACCCCGACGATCCTGAATATGCATGTGGTGGCAGCATTGCCCGTTGGAGCAAGGAAAACGAGCTCTATTATGTAGCTTTTTCACCCTGTAACATATCCCTTCCCGAAGGATTTGCAGAAAATACACTTTATGATGAACTCATGGCATCAGCCGGGATACTGGGAATCCCGGAGGGCAACATCACCACCTTCGACTTTCCTGTAAGGCGGCTTTCAGAACACCGCCAGGACATACTGGAAGAAATGGTCAGGCTAAGGAAAAGCATTAATCCTGATATCGTGGTCATGCCAAACTCAAACGACATCCACCAGGACCACAAGGCGATCTATGATGAAGGCCTCCGGGCATATAAGCACAGCAGCATGCTGGGATACGAACTTCCATGGAATAGTCTGCAATTCATCTCCAACTTTCATGTAAAACTGAGCAAGGATGATATGACAACGAAGTGGAAAGCCATTTCGGCCTACAGATCGCAGGAGGTCAGGGCGTATAAATCGGAAGACTTTTTCGAAGGGCTGGCCCGCGTAAGGGGATTGCAGGTTGGGACAGAATTTGCAGAAGCCTTTGAACTGATCCGCTGGGTACTATAATTTATCTTTCATTTCTTTTACCAGTTTTGCCGCAGCCGGGTCGCTGACCCCGGCAATATCCTGTAT